>JABIME010000354.1 GCA_018654125.1 Candidatus Cloacimonadota bacterium | reverse complement strand
TACCGCTAAAGTATTAGATGGAAATAATTCCATTAATGAAATAATGGAAATTAACACAGCAGCAATGAATGCTGTTTTGTAACTATGTCGATCTGCGAGCAATAAACTTACTATCCACAAAACAAATGCCTTAAATGGTACCAATAAAATTGAAATAATTATTTCGCCTAACATTAATCACTCTCCTTTCATAAATTTCTTCACATTCTCAATAAAGACAGCATTATGTCCTGCATTACTAATTGTAACTCTAACATGTTTTGCTAAAACAGGATGATGCCAAACGGGACGGATCGCAATATCATTTTGGCTTAGGAATTTGAAGAGATCTTCAGTCTTATCTCCAGCAGAAAAAGTGAGAAAATTAGTAGCTGAAGGATGAACAGAAATTCCATTAATTGCGGATAATTTTTGGAAAACATCTTCTTTATTCCGAATAATTTTTTTAGTATGTTCTAAAAAGATATTTTTATTGTCCAGCATTGTTGAGATTATTGTTTGAGTCATTAGATTCAGATGGAATATCGTCATTACTTTTTCCAGTTCTTTTATATTGTCAGGATGTGAAATAATATATCCAAACCTGAGTCCTGCAGCAGAAAACGATTTAGAAAATGAACGAACAATAACCAGATTTGGATATTTATAAATTCTATCTGCAAAGGTTTTCTCAGAAAATTCAAAATATGTTTCATCTATTACAACCAATCTGTTACTTTTTGTTAATATTTCAACAATTTTATTATCATCTAGCAGATTTCCAGTAGGATTATTAGGATTACATAAAATTGCTAATTTGCAATTATCATCATCACAAAGCTTTAAATATTCTTCAACTGAAAAATCGAAATCAGAATTTAAAGAAAGGAATTTTATTCCTAATCCAACCGCACCGGAATAGCTTTTATAGTCAAAATAAGAAGGAGCAAGCGAGACAGCAAATGAATTATTATCACTCCGGACAGAATTGAAAAGATAATAGAGCATCTCATCTGCACCATTACCAAAAGCTAAACATTCAGGTGCAACTTCTGCATAATCTGCAAGTTGTTTTCTCAATGTTTTTGTAATGCTGTTAAAATATCTATTAATGTGCACATTTTTCATTTTTTTAATGAATTCATCTTTCACAATTTCAAATGGATTAAGCGAACTTTCATTTAATCCCATTTTAATGTTTTTGTTAGGAACAGTAATATTTACTGGCTTCATATTTTTTAAATCTTCTCTGAAATAATTCATTTCATCCTCGTATCAAGTTATATGGGAACTAGCATTTCGATTAGGTAATTAGTCAAATAGAAAATTTATAATAAATAAAGATAAATATAAAAAAAAATATTAGACAAATATTATATAATATAAAAAAACTAATATTAAATGAATAGGAGACATAAAATATTATGAAAAAGACCTATCTTGTTACAATTTTTTTTGTATTAACAACAATCCTTTTTTCTGTGATAGAAGAAACCGAATCACTAAAGAATTTCCTTTATGGTAATGCTCCGGAATGTGGATATGATAACTGGATGAGCCATATTGCTGAAGGAGTCGCAGATCCCGGATATAACCTTTATGCCCCTTGGGATGTGCAGTCTGATGGATTTGGAGATTATGAAGTTCCTACTGATGAAGATCTTATAGGATGGGGATTGATAATTGATGAATTTCTGTTAGGAAATTTAGATGATGCACAAAGTATGATCGATACAACTTCATTTCCATATGAGGTTGTTATTTTTAATGATATAGATTCGGATAGAACTTTTTATATGCTACGCGAGATCCCGAATGATTCCTATTTTGATGATAATCAAACAACAGATACTGGTGACGATGAACATGGTGCATTTGATTATGGTTGGGGATTATATATCTATTACCCAGAAGGAGGTTATCCGCACATTATAACGGCTCCACACCCTAATGATGATTATATTACAGTACCAGTTGCACACAAAGCTTTTATAGATATCAGCTCAAAATTTCTACTTATTTCCGGTTCGGGAAGGGAAGTTGTATGGACGAATATTGGAAATTATGCTAACAATAAATCACTATGTGATCCTTCTAGAAGAGAAGATCATGTTTTTAATGTAAGCTACAAAAAGTTTTGTGATGACATAAGAAGTGAGTTTGGAAGGCATGAATTTAGTATGCAGATACATAGTTATGACTGGGGAAGCAGACATTGGGGATACCCAAATGTTCAGATTTCCGGTGGTTATCATGTTGGTTCTCCTGATCTTCCAATTAGAGATCACTCATCTTTAGGATTAGATATTGTTAATGTGCTTGATCCCATAGTTCTGCCTGCAAATTCAGTGGGATTACATGCTCCAGTTGATATGGATGAGTTTTATGGTTTCCACAGCAATGAATATGATTTTACTTATGCTAATGAAGATACAACTTTTACAATAAATACGAATATCGATCTTTGGGGATACAGCTCAAATCGTCAGATAGTTTATACACAATCCGGCATGAGCCATTATGATAATATTGAAAGATTTCTGCATCTTGAAATGGATGAACTTCCCAATATTTATCCGCAAACC
>JABIME010000353.1 GCA_018654125.1 Candidatus Cloacimonadota bacterium | reverse complement strand
TTGGTGATAAGAGCCTTATTGAAGTGATAAATGGAACAGGGATAATTCTTCATACGAATTTAGGACGATCTCTATTAGGTGAGCATGTTCTTAATGAATTAAAACCAATTATTTTTAACTATTCAAACTTAGAGTTTGACCTGAGAACTGGACGGAGAGGTCAGCGCAATTCACATATTTCTGAACTTATGAAATTCACATGCCAAGCAGAAGATGCTGTTGTGGTTAATAATAATGCTGCAGCTGTGATGCTTATACTTAAAACGTATGCTGAAGGTAAGGAAGTAATAATATCACGCGGCGAGCTTATTGAGATAGGTGGATCCTTCCGTATTCCGGAAATAATGGAGGCAAGTGGTTGTAAGATGGTAGAAGTTGGGGCGACAAATCGTACTAAACTTTCCGATTATGAAAATGCCATAACCAAAGATACAGCTCTAATATTTAAAGCACATAAATCTAATTATTATATTGATGGATTCACTGAAGAAGTTGAACTTTCTGATCTCTCTGATCTAGCAGAGAAACATGATCTTCTGTTTGTTTATGATCTTGGTTCTGGATTACTTAGAAAGCCAGAAGGACTTCCATTAGAAAATGAACCGGATGTAAGAAGCAGTTTAAAAGCCGGTTGTGACATTGTTTCTTTTAGTGGGGATAAATTACTTGGAGGTCCGCAAGCTGGAATTATTGCAGGGAAAGCCGAACTTGTGCAGAAGATTGCAAAATCTCCAATGATGAGAACTCTTCGAGTTGGCAAGATGACGATTGCAGCACTTTCTGCTGTAATGCGCTATTATTTAAATGATGATGATCTGCTTACAAAAGTGCCTATCTTTGAGATGCTGAATCGTAAGAAAGAAGATCTACAAAAATTTGCTGCAAATTTAGTTTCTGAATTAAAAACCAGCGATATCAAATCTGAGATTATTAGAAGTGAAGCTCAATGTGGTGGTGGAACTCTCCCACAGTTAAGGATAGATAGTTTAGCTGTAAAAATTGTACATAATGGGAATAGAAATTTTGCAAAAAAACTTCACAAAAAATTGCTTGAGTTAGATAAACCAATATTAGGGGTCCTTCGTGAAGGTGACCTGCTTTTTGATGTGTTAACTATTAAAGAACATGAGATAAAATATATAGCAGAAAGCTTGAATTTAGTAATGAAACAAAATAAGTAGAACTTGCATAAGCAAGTTCTACTAAACTAAATAAAAATTATATTACTGTAAAAAATTTAACCAGTTCTCAAATCCTTCACCTGTTTTGGCAGACAATTCGATAACCTTCATTTTAGGATTAACTTTTTTTACATTTTCCCTAATATCACTTATGCTAATATCGAGGTAGGGAAGAAGATCGATTTTGGAAATAATACACAAAGATGAAGTTTGAAAAGCAAGAGGGTATTTAAGGGGTTTATCCTCACCTTCTGTAACACTGAGAACCACCGCATTTGTATGTGCTCCTACGTCAAATTCTGCAGGGCAAACTAAATTCCCAATATTTTCTACAAAGATTGTTTTAATATTGGTTAAATCCATTTCGTCTAAAGCAGAACGAATCCAAGCTGATTCTAGATGACAATCACCACCAAAAGCTCCTGTATTAATTTGGAATGTTTGAATTCCGGCTTTGGCTACTCTCTCTGCATCAAGTGTTGTTTGAATATCACCTTCGATAACGCAAATCTTATTACCTAACTCTTGGGCGGTTCGCTCCATAATTGTTGTTTTTCCTGATCCAGGAGAACTCATTAAATTAATAAAATTTATCTCCTTACTTTTAAGGTCTGTGCGCAATTCTTCTGCGATCTTGTCATTTGCACTCAAGATCTTTTTCATTACTTTTACTTCTGTTTTATCCATTTTATCTCTCCATAATATATCAAATTTTTACATAAATTTTGGTTTACAATCCTAAAAACTGAATTCCTAAACCACTGAACATTATAATAAATCCTGCAATTGCATGAGAAAATCTTTCCATCTTCTTCATTGGAACAAACTTATATCCTAAAGATGCAGCATAAACTACAGTCATCATTGTTGCAATGGTTACAGCCGCAAATATCAAAGTTATCATCACTAAACCTGCAACACTATTTTTTGCACTTGGATACATCAATATAGGAATAAGAGGTTCACAAGGGCCAAGTACAAAAATAGTAAAGAGAACCCAAGGTGTCACATTTTTTTTGCTATGAACGTGTGAATGCTCTTGCGTATGGGAATGAACATGCTCATGATTTGATCCATCTTCATGAATGTGCATATGTGTATGCGGTTTGTTCCTTATAGCCTGACGAATCCCCCAAACAAGATAAACAAAACCAAACACTATAAATGCCCAAGCTGCCAGATTTCCCCTGAAAGCTTCAAACATCTCTATTTTGGAAATTGCTACTCCCACAGAAACTCCGATAATTCCTAAAACGATTGAACTTGCAACATGTCCTAAACCACAGAGTAATGTTATTAACATAGTTTTTCTCATTTTCCAGTTTCGCGCTTTAGACATCATGATGAAAGGAAGATAATGATCTGGGCCGAATAGCGTATGAAAGAAGCCAATTGATGCAGCTGTGATCGCTAAGATCGTGATTTCGCTATTCATTTTAAATTTCTCCAGTTGTTGCTAAATTTAGGTTTGAATGTTTCACACCTTTTGCAGCTTTTATTTTTGTACATAGATTCTTTAGCTCTTTTGGTTTTCCTTTTACAACAACGATCTCGAAGCAATAATCGTGATCTAGATGTATATGCTGAGAGGAAATGATCAGATCATGATGATTATGCTGAATATTGGTAAGATTGTTTACAAGGTCTCGTTTGTGATGGTCAAAAACAATTGTGATAACACCAGTTATTATTTTATCTTCCTGCCATTCCTGTTTGATCAAATTTTCTCGAATAAGATCTGCAATGGCATTAGAACGATTTGAGTAATTTTCTAACTTAATTTTTGCATCATATTTCTCTAAGAGTTCCTTTTCAATAGAAACTCCAAATCTAATAAGATCAGACATTCATCCTCCGTGTTACGAAAAGACAGAAATGTAACACGGAAAATTATGTCAAATGAAAAAAATTAAAATATTTTCTTGTAAATATGGCAATATGGGTTGCCATCGGTTTTGCTATAATAATCTTGATGGTACTCTTCTGCATGCCAGAATTTAGTAACTTTTACCATGGCAGTGGCAACTTCATAATTCTTGTTTATCAATATTTTTATAACTTTTCTTGCAATCTCTTCTTGCTCATCACTTGTATAGAAAATTGCAGAACGATATTGCTCTCCAATATCTGGTCCCTGCCTATCTACCTGAGTAAAATCGTGGATCTCGAAAAAGAGTTTAGTCAATTCCTCATAAGAAACTACATCGGGGTCAAAAATAATTTGAATAGCTTCTGCATGACCAGTTGTTCCATTACAAACCTCTTTGTAGGAAGGTTCTCGTTTATCACCACCAATATATCCAACTGAAATATCCATAACACCTTCAACTTTCTGAAACAGATATTCTACACCCCAGAAACAACCCCCAGCAAAAATTGCAGTTTCTAGCTTTTGTTTTTCAGGAATGAAATACAAAGAGATTGAATTAACACAATGACGAATATTTTTCTCAGTATAATTTTCTCCAGTAAAAATGTGACCCAAATGAGCACCACAATTACTACAAGTGATCTCGGTTCGAACTCCATCAGCATCTTGGACTTTATTAACAGCGCCTTCAATTTCATCATCAAAACTTGGCCATCCACAATTGGAATCAAATTTATCTTCCGATTTGAATAATGGTGCATCACAACGCTTACACAAATACGTTCCTATCTTATCATTTTTATAGAATTCACCACTGAAAGGTTGT
>JABIME010000045.1 GCA_018654125.1 Candidatus Cloacimonadota bacterium | reverse complement strand
CAAGTTGCATATTAAATTTTTCGAGCTTGAAAACCTCATTATCCTTAAATTTAAATTGAGATATTATGAGATCATCAGTAAATCTATCATTTCCAATTACGGTTACATCACCAAAGAAAAATTGATTTCCCTCAACTAGGTAAATATCTATTACAAAGCTATCTTCAACTAATTTCTTTTCCCAAGACAGGATTCGTGCATCAATATATCCTTTTTTGTTATAATAATTTATAAGTATATTTAGATCTTCATCAAATTTTTCTTTCTCGAATTTCCCTGATCTGAAGAGGCTTGCTTTTTTGGTTTTAATTTTTCCAAGAAGTTTTTTACTTCGTACTTCTTTATTGCCATGTATATTTATACTTTTAATAGCTACTTTAGAGCCTTCGATAATATCCAGTTTAACAGAAACATGATTTCCTTCTAACTCTTCAATATTATATTCTACTTCTGTTAAATGATACCCTTTTGTTTTGTATTCATCGGTAATTGTTTTACTTACTTCAGATGCAAGAAATGGTGACCAATAACTTCCCTTTTTCAAGTTTATCTTATCGCGTATGTTCTTGTCAGATAGCTTTTTATTACCAGAAAGTTCAATTTGATCTACTATAGGAAATTCTTCTACAAAAATCAAAATAGAAAGCCCCTGTGGTAGTTCCTCTCTTTCTATTCGGATATCTTTAAAAACACCAAGCTGGTAAAGATTGCTAATAGATTCAGAGATGTCTTCAGGATTGTAATTTTCACCAATTTCAAATAAAATAAGCGAACGGATCAACTCTGTTTCAATGTTTTCGTTGCCAGACGTTTTAATATCTAAGATCAAACTGTTTTGTGCAATTACAAAAACTCCAATTGCCAATAGTGCTATGATAAAAAGAAATTTTTTCATTTATCCTCCGTCTTTTCAGACCGTCACCAATTAATTTTTTTTGTTCTTCGAGTAAAGTTTTTTTCAAATAAATATTAATAGAATTTTGTAAATAGAAAATTCTTGACGGTAAATCGGTGATGTCAAGATTCGAAGCCGGATGGGGCATTAGCTCAGCTGGGAGAGCGCTACACTGGCAGTGTAGAGGTCAGCGGTTCGATCCCGCTATGCTCCACCAAGTTCTATTTAAACTACATTAGAATTCGTTAGAGAAAAGTCTTAAGATCAAAGTAAATCGAGATAACACATTAATAAAGTTAAAGGTATTATGCTTTTTTTCATGATTCCCTCTATTTTTGAATTAAATAAAATCATTTTTTTAACAACTTATTATATATATATTATTATATTCTTTTGAGAACTATATGGAATAAAAAATGCATTTAAAATAGAAGTCAAAAATAATTAAGTGAGGTCTTATGAAAAATATAATTAAAGTATTCAATTTGATGGTAGTTTTATTTTTGTTAATGAGCTGCGCAAAACCAAGCGAGCCTGCTTCTGTAGAAGGGTCACTCAGCATAGATCATAAATTTGAGGTTTTTGGTTATGCTAGAGATATTTCTGTAACCGATACGCATTTATATATTGCGGAAGATCAAGTAGGATACTCAATATTTGATGTTACTACGCATGAAATGGTTTCTCATCATGAGAGCTTCATTTTAGAAGATGATCCTGTTATGTTCGAAAATGTTCGTGGTATCTCTGCTGTTGTAGATGAGGATCTTCTCTTTGTATATAATCAATATGGTTCGTATCAAGGTATTATCATGTTTGATATTGCAGATATAGTTAACCCAACCTTTCTTTTTAGGCATGCAGGAAATACAAGTGGAATTGCACAACTTCAAGCTGCAGTTAATACAGATGGTGGAGCAGATGTTTTTTGGTCTAATGGCTCTGGATATAACTTTGGAAGATTTGATGAATATTGGCTTGGATCAACTTTATATGACTTCCAAAATTCTATAGAGGGTTTTGATGTAGGTGACAGCAGATTATATATTTCAGCTGAGCAACTTGGTTTCCATATTGTTAACAAAAGTAATGGTAATATTATCAGCACAACCGATACAGACGGTGAAGTATTAGATGTAAAGATAGTTGACAATTATGCAATAGTAGCTTTAAGACAAGCTGGTTTTGCTGTCTATGATATTACGGACACAACAGCACCTATACTCGTTGTTCAAAAAGAAACAAACGAATACATCTACACAATCGATATTGAAGGTAACAACATGGTTTTAGGAAGTCATACTGGTGGTGTATACCTTTATGATATTTCAGATGTCACAGATCCCGCATTGGTTGGGAATTTAGATTCAGATATTATTGGTTATACATATACTGCCGTTTTACACAATAATAAAATTTATGCATCTACACGTCAGGGTGTTTATAAAATTTCAATTGATTAAAAAAATTTGGAGGAAAAAGTGAAAAAATTTAGCATCATATTATTAGTTTTAGTTATTAGTGTCAGTGCCTACTCAAATTGGGTAGAGGTATCAGAGAATAATGGATCGCAAGTATTCGATCACACATCATTTGGTAAGGAATATACAGAGGTCAATTTTTCATTGAACGGTTATGATATAGAGACAGTTCGAGAGAATGAGATAGATTATAAAAAGATCACATATTGGAAGGAAGGTAACTCACTAGATGTAGGAAAGCCAGATCTTCCCAAATTCACAAGATTAATAGCTATCCCCAATGAAGGGACAGTAAGCTTTGAGATAATTAATATTGAAGAAGAAGTAATTAGAGATATTACAATCTACCCAACACAAGAGTTACAAAAAGAGAGCGATAGTAAACCATTTAAATTTGTAGTAGATGAAGAGTACTAT
>JABIME010000352.1 GCA_018654125.1 Candidatus Cloacimonadota bacterium | reverse complement strand
TAACTTCAATAGTATCACCTGGCATTCCAATAACGCGTTTTACCACGTTTTTCTTCTGGTGCCATGTAGGAAGCCATGTAGTTTTATCTATATAAATTGGACCCAATATTTGTGCATAATCTTCTCTTGGTTGTGGTTCTTTCGGATCCGCAGGATAATAGAATATAACTATATCTCCCTGCTCAGGATCAGTGAAAAAATATTTCAGTTTATTCCCAATAAGATAATCTCCAATTAGAAGCGTTTTTTCCATGGAAGATGAAGGTATTTTAAAATTCTGAATTGTGTAATTTCTGATGAGCATTGCTACAACAAAGGCAAAAAGTATAGCTTCTAGATAATCTTGAAATACATTCTTTTTGCGTTTTATTTTTTTCTCTTTCTTTTTAAACATTATTTTTCCTATATAATTTTATTAAAACTTACTCAATTTCATGCTCTCCGATGTCAAGCAAAAGGAATACTAGATTAATTACTTTCTATCACTTTTTTTTGGAATTTAATTAATTGCATAATACTTTTCTTTGCCTCTTTAAGCATGACAGCAAGCTCTTTATTATCAAATGGTTCCGCCTCTGCAGTTCCCTGAATTTCAATAAACCTACCACTTTCGGTCATTACTATATTCATATCTACATCTGCATTGGAATCTTCCTCGTAGCAAAGATCTACAACAGGTTCTCCATTCACAATTCCTACACTTATTGCTGCCACCCACTCTTTAAACGGATCATCTTCTAATTGGTTACTTTCTTTCATTTCTGTAAATGCATCAAAAAGTGCAACGCAAGCTCCTGTAATAGCAGCTGTTCTGGTTCCTCCATCCGCTTGTATCACATCGCAATCGATCATTATTTGATATCCAGGAAATTTCGTAAGGTCTACAACTGCTCGCAATGAACGACCTATCAATCTTTGTATCTCTGCAGTTCTGCCTTTTATCCCCTTTGTTTCTCTACGAAATCTAGAATTTGGAGCACCTGGAAGCATACTATATTCTGCAGTTAACCATCCTTGTTTAGGCTCAGCATCACGCAGGAATGATGGAACACCTTTTTCTACTGTTGCTGTACAAATTACCTTTGTATCGCCTGTTTCAATTAAAACAGAACCGGCTGGATGCATTAAATAATTTCTTATTATTTTTGTTTTTCTCTTTTTCATTATTCCCTCTTTGAATGAAAGAAATCTATACCATCACTATGATGTCAAGTAGAGTATGTTGCGTAAGAAATATGCATAAATATCCCAGGTAATAATAACTTACTAATCAAAATCATTTATTGACACAAAACCAGTATATTCTAAAAAATAACCTATGAGTTTTAAGCAAAAAAAATTAAAGAATAAACAAATCTATTAGTAAATCAAGGAGGAAGTATGGGAAATCAAATTTCATTTAATACCCTGGGAAATGAGTGTGTTCATAAGTTTAGAGACAAAATTAATAATGCGGAAAATATCGTTGATCTTAGAAATCACTTTGCCTTTACGATTATTAACTTCTTAAATCAGATTTTTGAGGAAAGCCAACTGAATATTGATGCAGATGATATAAAATTTAATCCTGAAATAAGGGAGCTATATATATTGAGTGATAGATTAACCAATAATCTTGAATTTAAAAAGATCTGGGATATTTCTGATCTAAAAAATGTTATTCATAAGTTTGCAGATTCTGCAAATAAAAGATATATTCATATTAATAAACACAATGAGAAAACTAATAAGAAGATAAGAAATTAGAAAGAAGTTTAATCTATTTAAATCCGTGTATCCCATAAAATACACGGATTTTTTATCAATATAACGGAACTATCTTATTGCCCGGAACTTTTTTTACAATATTCTTCAGCTCAAGTGAAAGCAAGATAGTAGATAATTCACCAACAGTAAAACCAGTTTCAATAATTAATTTATCAAAATGAATTTCCGGTTTATTTTGTAGTAAAATTTGATATATTTGTTCTTCTTTTTCGTTTAGTTTCGGGAAAAAACTTTGTTGTTGATCCACTACAAGTTCAAATTCTTCAAAAATATCCGCTGCTTTTGTAACGATCTTTGCTCCTAACTTGATTAGGTAGTTAGGTCCTTCCGCTTGCGGACGGTTTATATCACCAGGTAAGGCAAATACCTCTCGGTTTTGGTCCATTGCGAATTTTGCTGTGAGTAGTGCCCCACTTCTTTTATTTCCTTCAATCACTAAACTTCCTAAAGATAGACCGCTAATTATCCTGTTTCTGGTTGGGAAATTCCATTTTTCAGCCTTACTTCCTGGAATATATTCAGAGAGCAAGACACCGTTTTCTAAAATTCTTTCTGCCAACTCTCTATTTCTAGGTGGATAGATCTGGTCGACTCCTGTTCCCATTACAGCATAAGTTCTGGTTCCACTATCTAAAGCTGTCAAATGTGATATCGTATCGATTCCATAAGCTAATCCACTTACAATCGTAAACCCAGATCCACTAAGTTCTTGAACGATTTTTTTGGTCATCAGCTTCCCATAATTACTAGCTTTTCTAGTGCCAACTACACCAATTGCACGTCGGAAATCATCTTTTTTTATTATACCTCGATGAAACAGGAAAGGTGGAGGGTCGAAAATATTTTTTAATGGATCAGGATATTCATCATCTAAAATTGAAACAAAATTTATGCTATATTGCTCAATGAGATCGCAAATATTTTTCCAATTATCTGGTTCTTCTAAATTTATTAGATGTTCCTTTGCTACTTCAGAGATAAATTCAATTCCGTTTAATTCTGAAATGTCGTTAATATAATTAATTGGCTCTCCAAGAGTATTTGCAAGTTTAATTGCTGTTGCATGCCAGATCTCGGGAGCTGAAAGTAACTTGACCCAAGCTTTTATCTTATCTAAATTATCTACCATAAACTTCTCTATTTACAATGTGTAATGGTTCTTTATTATTAATAATTGCAATTGCATTTTCTACTGCGATATATCCCATTTTGGTTCTTGTTTCAATTGAACCACTACCAATGTGCGGTGTAAGAATTACATTATCACAATTCATTAATCCCTTAGTTATTATTGGTTCATTCTCATAAACATCAAGTCCAGCACCTGCTATCCAGTTTTCTTCTAGAGCTTTATGAAGTACTTTCTCATTAATAACAGCTCCACGACTTGTATTTATAAGAAAAGCGGTCTTCTTCATCTGCTGAAGTTCTTTCTCATCAATTAAATGCCTTGTAGATTCTAAAAGAGGAACATGTAAAGTAATGAAATCAGAATTATTGAGTAAGTTTTTCAAATCTACTTGTGTAGCATTACAATGATTTTCTATATTCCTATTCGTATCTGAATATAAAATATTCATATTAAAACCGACTGCACGTTTTGCTACAGCAATACCAATTCTTCCAGCTCCAATTATTCCTAGTGTTTTACCATTTATATCGCTTCCAAGCATTAATTCAGGTTCCCAATCTACAAATTTCCCATCTCTTACAAATCTATCAGACTCAGATATCCTTCGAGCAATTGACATCATTAGTGCCCAAGCTAGATCAGCTGTGGTTTCAGTAAGAACTCCTGGTGTATTTGTAACGGGAATTTTGAGTTCAGTTGCTTTTGTAACATCGATATTATTATATCCAACGGCATAATTTGATATTCCCATGAGATTTGGATTATGTGAGATAATTTCTGAATCTATTGTATCAGTGAGTAAACATAAAAGTATATCACAAGTAGAAATTCCTTTCAGTATTTCATCTTTAGTAAGTGCCCTATCATTTGGATTTACAGTAACTTCAAAATAACTATTTAACTTTTTCATTACAAGCTCAGGCAACATTCTTGTTATAAAGATTCTTGGTTTCATTTTCTCTCCATGTATTCATTAAATCGGCTATTCTCAAATATTTCTTTTACTTTTGAAGTCAATAATGAGTAGGCATTTTGCATAGCTTCTTCTTGGGAAATTCCGTTATCACATAATGCTGATATATGTTTGAATTCCCTCTTATATTCAATTTTTGCAGCATTAGTGACCTTACCAAAAACACCCATAACCGGCTTATTATATTCTTTTGAAATTGTTGCTATTTTATATGGAATTTTCCCAAATCTTGTTTGAGAATTTAACTCACCTTCACCAGTAATTATTATGTCTGCATTTCTAATTTTGGTTCTTAAGTTAGTTGCTTTGATCACAAAATCACTACCTGAAACAAATTGAGATTTGAACAAAATTGAAAGCCCTGCTGCCAAACCTCCAGCCGCCCCACTTCCTATAGATTCAGCGATATCATTTCCTGTATCTTTCTTCACAATTTGGGCAAAATGTGCTAAATTATCTTCCAGAATTTGCACATCATCTATCGAAGCACCTTTTTGTTGAGCAAATAGTTCTGCAGATCCTTTTGAGCCTAATAATTTATTAGACACATCACACATAAAAGTTACTTCAATATCGCTAAATTTGTTTTGATCTGAAATCTCAATTTTATGCAGATCTTTCAAAAATAATCCGCCAAATTTTATATTCCCTCCATTCCTATCTAAAAGTTTCACACCTAAAGCCTGCAATGCGCCAGCTCCACAATCGGTAGTTGCACTTCCACCCAAACCCAAAATTATCTTCTTATATCCCCGTTTGATAACTTTTCTTATAAGTTCACCAGTGCCATAAGTTGTGGTGTAAAGCGGGTTTCTTCTTTTTTTTGGAATAAGAAGCAGTCCTGAGGCTGCTGCCATTTCAATAATTGCAGTTTTGTTGTCTTGTAGAATTCCAAATTCAGCTTGTACTTTTCTTCCTATCGGATCTGTAACAAAATCTCTCAATATAGATCCATTAAGAGATACAATAAGACACTCAATAGTTCCTTCTCCACCATCAGCCATTGGAATTTTTTCTATTTCAAATTGTGGATAATTAATTCCTTTTTCAATTGCATCTGCTGCTTGTTTAGATGATAGACTTCCCTTGAATGAATCGGGAACTATCAGGATTTTCATTTTTACTTTATTCTTTATCTAGGTTTGTTAAAATCTGGTGTAGTCTAATAATAAGAGTTTTTAAGTTTTCTCCGGAAACTGAGGATATTGAAATAATGTTCTCATGTAATTTAGTTTCAAATTCATTTTTTAATAGTGTATATAGTTCATCTTTATCATCTTCTGGAATGATATCCATTTTGCTTAGAGCTATGAGATGTGGTTTTTTATCAAGGTAAGGGTCGTAAAGATGTAACTCTTTCTTTAAAACTTGGTAATCGTTGTACGGATCTGGTGAATCGATATCTATCAGAAAAAGTAGAATCTTTGTTCTTTGAATATGCTTTAGAAATTGATCTCCTAAACCCTTTCCATCATGTGCGCCCTCAATAATTCCTGGAATATCAGCCATTACAAAAGATTCAAAATCACCTACTCTAACAACACCTAAAGATGGAGCAAGAGTTGTAAATTCGTAATCTGCAACTTTAGGATGAGCTGAAGAAACCTTACTTAACAATGTTGATTTGCCAGCATTAGGAAAACCTACCAATCCAACATCTGCCATTAATTTAAGAACAAGCTCAAACTCACGAAATTGCCCATCACCACCAGGTTTAGCATATCTTGGTGCTTTATTTGTAGCACTTTTGAATCTTGTGTTTCCTCTCCCGCCATTTCCACCTTCAGCAAGAAAAATCTTCTGATCATGAGTTAGTACTTCACCTATCTTTTCACGCTTTCCATCGGTTATATCAAATATCTCTGTTCCCAAAGGAAGATCAAGAAATCTATCTTTTCCACAAGCACCAGTTTTATCACTTCCTTGACCGTGTTGTCCTCTTTCTGATTTAAAAAGTTTGTTAAATCTGTATGCAATAAGTGTGTTAATATTCTCATTTCCAATTGCCAAGATGCTTCCACCTTTACCACCATCACCGCCATCGGGGCCACCCTTGGCAACGAATTTTTCTCTGCGGAAGCTAACGCATCCGCTTCCACCTCTGCCAGATTCTACTTTAATTCGTGAAAAATCTATGAACATACTATTCCTTTTTTTTGTATTTCATTCATATTGTACTTATTATTTATTTGAGCTATTTTTTATAATAATCTGTTAGACGTCAAGAAAGCAAATTTCAAGCAATATCCGAAATAACGTAGATCACCTTAATTACTTGATCATCAACATTTTTTTACTAGCAACAGTTTTTTTGTCGATAATTAATTTATAAAGGTAAATGCCTGAACCTACTTGTTTGTTATTTAGGTCGGTTCCGTTCCATTCTATGGAGTTCGATTCTCCTTCGACACCGTTCAGGATGACATCGAATTTTCGCACTTTTTGGCCCTTTAAATTATAAATTTCTATTCGTGCATACTCGTTTGAATCTGTACTTTCAAAAGAGATCGTAGTTGATGGATTGAAAGGATTTGGATAATTCTGTAATTTATATTCAGGAACTAACAACTGAGTGTTTTCAGCAGAAACATAGGGTTCACCATTCAAGTTTTCATAAGCTCCAATATCAGGATTTGTTCCAACTGGAGCTGGACGAATTGTTCCCTCAATATCAAATTCTGGTGCATAATATATGGTTCCATTTATTTCGATTTCACTTATTCCAGCACCAACACAATGGCTAAATCCTGTAATACTGTAATCTCCGTAACTTTGACCCGCAAAACGTGGTAAAACATTGATGTTACCTTCACCTTCCCAACCGCCTTGAATATTACAATATCTAACTTCCACATCTGCACCAGTACCGATAGTAATTTCTTGATCCGCATTATTCCAAATTATATTATTTATAAGAACTGCTTTGTAAACATAAATTCCAAGACTATCAACAATATTATTTGCAAAGGTGTTGTTTATTATTTCCATACTTTCTAACTCATGGCCAAAATCTGAATGCAGATATTGGGAACTGTTTTCTATTACTAAGTTGTTCTTAATAAAACCACCGGCATTTTCTGCATGAAAACAAATTGCAGATCCTCGCATAGAAGTATTTTCTGATAATTGATTATTTGTGATCTCTACATATCCGGAAGTTTCAATGTGAACACCTCCACCATAAATATCTGAATGATTTTGCGTGATTAAATTATTCTCTAAAATCATTTCTCCACTATAAGAAACAATACCACCACCAGCAACCGTAACAGCATTATTTTGAATTATATTATTCCTAATAGTTGGATTACCAGCAACATAAATTCCACCACCTCTTGTTGCTATATTATTCCAAATAATACAGTCCTCAATAAGTGGAGAGCCACTAATATTTATTCCTCCTCCACCATAATCAGCAGAACCATTCTGAATTGTAAATCCTCTAATTTCGGAATTATCTGAGTCTTGGATATTTATAACCGAGTCGTCTGAAAAAGCATCAATAATGCAATTTTCGGCACCATTAATTGATTGTAAGATAATATTTTTCCCACTAATCGTTAGATTTTCTGGATATATTCCATCATCAACAAATATAATAAATCCATCACTTGATGCATCAATCCCTTCTTGTATTGTTGGGAAATCATGCGGAATGTAAACTACATCACCTTGCTCATATTCTCGTAATAACGACGGATCCCCTTGAACTATCATCCCATAAAACCAAGCTCGTTCCCAGCGCCAGTCCGGCCCTGTATCCACATTAGCTTCCCACCACAGACGAAGTGATTCACCAATTGTTAGATCCTCAGAAAATGGTTGATAGAAATCAGAAAAACCAAGCATACTTCCGGTTTTAGTTGAACCTATTGTTGCTAACCCGTGATCACTTCCGTAAAGATACATTCCCCCCATATTATTTGCGGTTGTGTATCTGGAATTGGAACAACAGAAAAGATTATAAAAATGTGCAGTTGGATTTATTCCTTCTATTTCATAGTTGTTAACAAGTTCATAATTATTTCCATCATTATAATAGAAATAGTGCGCATTAGGACCAGAATGTACATGAACCTGAATAAATTCATAATCAGCTATCAAACGATTGTCTCTATAGTCAATTGCAATAGTCTCTTCATCATCATTAATAAGTTCAACAGAAGGATATGCAAGCTGCATTGCCTGCTGATATTCAGACCCCCAATAGCTCCAATCATCATCGATATAAGCTAAAGAAGCTTCGTGGCTTGTGATGATCCCAGTTCTATAGAGATGATTTTTTTGGAAATAATTAGTAATTAATTCGGACTCAGTTTCAGAGAGCATATTCATGTTATCCGAAACAATTCTTCCAATACCTATTTCGGGATGTTTGTCACCTTCATGATAATCGTATATTCCGTTATTATCAGTATCATCCCAAGACCCATCAATATCTGTATAATAAAGGTCGCAGGGGAATTCTACCCAGGCTTCATCATCATCCTGAATTCCATTGTTGTTAAAGTCTTCAAAAAGCTCGAACCAGGCAATCGGCAGATCACCTATTAGAACTACATTAGTAACATTTTCAGTTTGATTATATACAATTATCTGCACTTTCAGGTCAAAATGTGAGGTCCCATCAAACTGCAAAACAAAAGAATCAAATCCTTCATTTGCCAGGTCTTCCTGATATGTTTGAATGGAAGATTCTATATTTTCATACAGATCATCATT
>JABIME010000351.1 GCA_018654125.1 Candidatus Cloacimonadota bacterium | reverse complement strand
TAAGATGAATAGAGCTAAGAATACTTTAGAGGGTTGGGCAAAAGAAGATGCTAGATATGCTTTAAGCCTGGCTACTCAAGCTCAACTGGGATTATCATTTAATGCTCGAACTTTAGAACATGCAATTCGTACAATGCGTCATTCGAATTTAGCTGAATGCAGAGAACTCTCTCAGAAATTTTATGATGTTACAAAAGATGTTGCTCCATCATTAATAATTCTTACCGATCCAGATGAATTTAAGAAGGCATTTAAAACTGATCTGCAAGACGATAATTTTAGATTCACTAGAAGCAATCTTCAAGAATATGTAAAAGCAATTATTGAGAAATATTATGGTGAGTTAAGTGAGGAAATACCGGAGATTCTGGAAGATAAACATGAAAAGTTAATAATATCTAATAATATTGATACAAATATTGCTGCTGCTATCATTCATAATAATTCCAAACTTCCTATTGAAGATACTTTCAGACTTGCATCAACTATACTTGCTGATGAAGAAAGAGCTCACAATTTCTTTGAAGAAACTTTAAAATATATTTCTGCTTTTGATCCGATCCCGCGCGAATTTGAGCTGAGCGGAGATCTAAAATTTGAATTAATAGTTAGTGCCAGCAATTATGCTCAACTCAAACGCCACCGTTTAATGACACTTCTATCTCAGGATTATGATCCAACTTTGGGAATTACAATTCCAAATTCTATTAAAGCTGTTGGAAAGGAAAATGATTTAAGAGAAGTTTGCCGACGAAGTGAAGAGTTATACAACGATTTTTTACCGAAATATGGGAAAGCTGCTGAATATTGTCTTACCAATGCTCACAGACGGAGAGTTCTTATAGCTGCAAATCCGCGTGAACTTTATCATTTCTCTAGGTTACGTGAAGATGAGCATGCTCAATGGGATATAAAAGAGACAGCTGGAAGAATGATGAGATTGTCAAAAGATGCAGCTCCAAATTCTTTTATGCTCTCTGGTGGAAAAGATAAGTTTGAGAATTTGAGAGACGAATAATTCAAGAATTTTTGTACGAATTAGTAATTCAAAATCTAACAATACTCAAAAACTAATACTGTTTATTATATTATATAAATTTTGAAAATAGGGGTAGTAGAATTGAACAAAATAATAATCTATATTATAAGTATTCTCATCATAACAGGTTGTCCCGTATCAGAAAAAAAGAATGAAGAAGTAAAAGTTGATTCTTTTTCGTTTGAGGAACTTATGCTTGCACCGGAAGTTGAGATACCACCTTTGCAGTTTTTACAGGCAAGCGATAACACAAAACTTGCCTATCGAGCTTATATTCCTGAAACAATTGATGCTGTTTTAATTTTTTATCATGGTGGAGGAGCATACAGTAAAGCTGGCTACCAACATCTTGGAGACGGGCTCAGCAAAGGCTTCAATTGCCTGGTAGTAACACCGGATATCAGAGGACATGGTGATTCGGATGGAGCCAGGGGTGATACTCCAACAGTGAGACAGGTTTTTGATGATATCAGCGTATTAATAAACTATATGAAAGAAAAATATCCGCAGAAACCGTTATTACTGGGAGGGCATTCTTCCGGTTGCGGTCTGATCTTGAATTATTCAAGTTATAAGAAAAAGGAAGAATCTGATGGTTACCTGTTCCTTTCTCCTTTGCTGGGTTATCGTGCTAAAGCCGAAAAAAAAGATAATCCTAATCCCTTCGCAACAGTTAAAAAGGACCTTTTCATTCAAAATGCCATGTCTGGAACCGAAGGCAATACGCCAGCTGTGTTCTTCAATTACTCCGAAGAAATTTTGCAGAATACAAAGAATATTTCCTCAGTTACTGTAAATATGTCCAACGCCTTAACTCCTACCGTTCCATTGAAACAAATCAAAGGGTTGGATCTACCAACAGCTGTCTGGATAGGTGAAAAAGAGGAATTGATTGATGTAGATAAAGTTGTAAATATTTTCACAAAACATAGTCCCGGAACATATACAAAAATCATTAAAGAGGAAAAGCACCTTTCAATCCTGGTAAATGCAGCTGATCATATGGGGAAGTGGATACACAAAAATTTGTTAGCGGAAGAAGTCAGAAAAGAAAAGCTCTCAGAATGATATTGTAGCTAGGAAGCTCAATTTCTAAGCTTTCTCTATTATCCATACCTAGTTTGTTCATTCTGTTTCTAAAGGTACTTGCACTTATTCCCAATATTGTAGCTGCACCACCATTCCCATTAATTATATAACAAGTCTATTTTAAGATATTGACAAAACAGATCGGAGATTTTTCTTAAATTATATGATTAATATTGATGTAATAGCTGGTAAATTAAGTGAGGTTTAATGAAAAAGAGATATTATCTTTCGATGTTGAGTATATG
>JABIME010000350.1 GCA_018654125.1 Candidatus Cloacimonadota bacterium | reverse complement strand
TTAATAGCTTACCTATTGGATCTTCATTCTCAAAATATTTTTTTGCTGTAGTCTGTGATATAACAATTGTTTTTGGTTTTGTAAGAATTTCAAAACTGCTGCCGTAAATTAGTGGGATAGAAAAAATATCAAAAATTTCTGGATCTGCAAAATAGATCTTATTTAAAAGAAAATTTGTATCTTCGAAAGTTACTAGATTTTCATAATTCCCTCTAAACCGAGTTGCGCTTGCAATCTCGGGAATTTCTGCCATCAAAGAAGGAGCTAAAGGTGCGGCTGTTGATGTTCCGGTTCCCTCCTGCTCTCCCATTTTGCTGTCTGTTCCAATTCTATAGATCTGCTCATAATTTGCATTATAACGGTCAATACTCAATTCATCCTTGATCCACAAGCTAATCAGCAAGAAACATATCATTCCAATTGAAAGCCCTACTATATTGATAATGCTGAACGATTTGTGGCGGATCAGATTTCTAATAGCGATCTTGAAATAGTTTTTTAACATAATTCTTCCTTATATTTTTGCTAAATTAAAACGCAATTGCTATGCCATAATGATTTATGTGTAGTTAACTTAAATAAAATAAACGAGATAGCATAACACAGAATTTTCTACTGAATTTAATTTGATTGATATATTTGATAACTATATGAATTAATGTTTATCAAAATGATAAAGAATGTTATTGATTAAAAAATAACCTCCCATAAACCAGAAATGATAATTCTATTACCATTTGTTAACAAAACTGTCTCAATACCTGAGCAATATTAAGTTTATTATCATTAACATGCTCTAAGTGTTTTTAAGATCAAGATAAAGTAATTTCCTTTCTTCTTTACAAATTTAATAAGAAACTAAAATTCTTATTAAAAATATTTATAAAGGGTAAGAGATATGAAATCACTAGTATTAGCAGAAAAACCTAGTGTTGGTAAAGATCTAGGAAGAGTTCTAAAATGCCGACCTCGTGGTAGAGGATTCATGGAAGGTGATAAATATGTTGTTACCTGGGCTTTGGGTCATCTGGTCACATTAGCCGAACCGGAAGTTTATGATGCTAAATTCAAGCGTTGGAATCTGGAATACCTTCCAATGATGCCAGATAAAATGAAGTTAAAAGTAATTAAACAAACTTCTCAACAATTCAGAACTGTGAAATCTCTTCTTCAAAGAAAAGATATATCTGAAGTTATTATTGCAACTGATGCAGGTAGAGAAGGAGAACTGGTAGCACGCTGGGCTATTATGCTGGGTGGTTGGAAGAAAAAACCGATGAAAAGATTATGGATATCTTCCCAAACCGATACTGCTATTAAAGATGGGTTTGCCAACCTGAAACCTGCAAGTAATTATGATAGTCTTTTCCATGCTGCTGTTGGGAGAGCAGAAGCTGATTGGTTAGTTGGCTTAAATGTAACCCGAGCTCTCACCTGTAAATTCGATGCACGGTTGAATGCCGGACGTGTACAAACTCCCACTTTAGCTCTAATTGTGAAAAGAGAAGAAAATATTAAGAAATTTGTTCCTGTTAAATTTTGGAAATTAAATGCAATCTGTTCGGGTTTTACAGCATCCCGACAGGATTCAAAAGGAAATGATAGAATCTTTGATAAAGTTAAGGCAGATGATCTGCTGGCAAAATTGAAAGGAGAAGATGCAATGGTTACTTCTATTACACGAAAATCCAGATCAGAATCTGCTCCACTTGCATATGACCTTACCGAATTGCAACGAGATGCGAACCGTCGTTATGGAATGAGTGCAAAGGATACTCTGCGATGTACACAAACGCTTTATGAACGTTTCAAATTGGTTACTTATCCCCGCACTGATTCTCGCTATATTACAAAAGATATGATCCCAACTCTTAAACAGCGTTTGCAGCAGGTTGCTAAAGCAGGTTATAATGGGAAGGTTCAACCACTATTACAAAAGGATTTGAATCCATCTGCTAGATTTGTGAATGATGCAAAAGTTAGTGATCATCATGCAATTATTCCAACCGAAATTCCAGTGCATCTCAATTTATTATCCAATGATGAAAAGAAAATCTATGATCTAATAGTTAAACGTTTTATAACAGTTTTATATCCACCTTATAAGTATGAACAAGTTATTATTTTGCTGGAAATTGAGAAAGAAATCTTCCGGGCAACCGGCAGGATCGTTAAAGAACTTGGTTGGAGGGCTGTTTCTTCCATTATGAAAGATGAAGATGATGAAGAAGTACCAACTCGTTCAATTCCGGAATTAGTAAAAGGACAGATCGTAAATGTGAATGATCTGAAACTTGTTGCTTCCCAGACTAAACCACCATCCCGATACAATGAAGCAACACTTCTTACAGCTATGGAAAATCCAGGTAAATTCATCGAAGATGAAGAACTGCGAGATTCTATTAAAGGAGGTCTTGGCACTCCTGCAACAAGAGCAGACATTATTGAGAAACTTATCAGGGGTTATTATGTTGAACGGATTGGTAAAGAGATGATTCCTACTGCCAAAGCTTTTGAATTGATACGTTTAGTACCGGAAATGCTCAAACATCCTGAACTTACAGCAGAATGGGAAAAACGACTGGGCAAGATCATTACGGGTGAAGAAAATAAGCAAAAATTTATTACAGATATAAAACAGAGTACGATTGATCTGATTAGTAAGATAAAATCATCACAAATGAAATTTGAAATCACGAATTTGAGTAAAGAAAAATGTCCTATTTGCGGTAAACCAATGATGAAATTTACTAATAAACTAGTTTGTAGTGATCGTAAATGTGGGCATGAAACAGGTGCAGAAAAAAAGGTAGGAATGCGAACCGGTAGAAAATCTAGAAAGGATTATCAAATGGATAAACGTTTGATACAGCAATACGGTAAGCAGAAAAAAAATCAAGGAGAAACTCTGGGTGACCTGTTTGATCTATAATGAGAATTGCAAATAGTTCATAAAGCAATCAGATATTCGTATACAATGTTTGTGATTATTAATTTTGATTAATCCTGCTATTTGCTGTTGCAAATGAAATGTATAAATAAAGCCTTCCAGACAAAGTCTGGAAGGCTTTGAATAAACTGACCTTTTAATAAACCTGTCTAAGAGCCTGTGCAATATTTAGATTATTATCACCAATATGTTCAAAATGTTTTAAAAGATCGAGATAAAGTAATTCTGCTTTTACATCTCCACCTTCCTGCAAACGTTGCTGAGCAGAGTTCTTGAGGTTGTCTCGTAAGTTATTCATCTTTAATTCCAGTTTGTAGACCAAATCTAGAACTTGTTTTTCCAAATGCTTATTCATATGCTGCTTATATAGCTCCATAGATTCTGTCAGCAGAGTGGCAAAATCATTGAATTCATCCATTGCTTTTGTATGGAAAAGTATCTTATTATCATACTTCTTCTCTGTAAGTAGCATTAATTTATAGCAACTATCACCTATGTTTTCAAGCTCATTTATAATTCTCAGCATTGCATTTATGTTTATCACGCTACGTCCACTTAGATCTTCTTTTGAACATTCTGCCAGATATTGAGTGATCTCATGCTGCATTTGATCGCTAAGATCTTCCATGCCCTTCACCTTCTCTACTGTACTACCCATTTTTTTATCTGGATTGTGGAATACTTTCAGGAATGTATTGAACATGTCATCTACCAGTTCCACCATTTTATTAAGTTCAAATTTAGCAGATTGGATATTCATCTGACCGGTATCTTGTAAACCGGTTTTAATATATTTAAATGAATATTCCTTGGAAAGGTCGCTTTCTTTTGGTTTCACAAGTTTTTCCACAAGTTTGGCAAAAGGAATTGTAAATGGAATAAAGATCAAAGTGTTAATAATATTAAAGACAGTGTGAAACAGCGAAAGGTTTAGTGGTAAATTTATTTGCATACTCGAATCCCAAGGTGCAATTTTAAGTATGAACTGTGTAAAATAACGGAAAACAAATGCTATCCAAATTACACCAAATATATTAAAAAGAAAATGAGCTCGAGCTGTCCGACGAGCATTTACGTTTGTTCCTAATGAAGCCAGATATGCAGTAACAGTTGTTCCAATATTCTCGCCTAGCACGATCGCAGCTGCAGTCTCAAAGCCGATCCAACCCATATAAGCCATAGTTACCGTAATAGCCATTGCAGCACTAGAAGATTGCACTATGACCG
>JABIME010000044.1 GCA_018654125.1 Candidatus Cloacimonadota bacterium | reverse complement strand
AGAAAGGTTGGAATTATATCTATTGGAAGATTCTCATTTAACCTTTTAATAACTTTGAGCATTTTTATTTCACTTTCTGTAGAAAGTCCATAACCACTTTTTGCTTCAAGGGTTGTTGTTCCATTAGAAATTATTTTCCTAATTCTTTTTTCTGCTAATGAGTAAAGCTCATCTTCAGAAGTGTTGCGAACACCAGCAATACTCGAGCGAATCCCACCACCACTCCGTGAAATCTCTACATAACTTTTCCCTTTAATACGCATTTCAAATTCATTTTCACGTGTTTGTTTAAATACGGGATGAGTATGAGGATCTACAAAACCAGGCATTACAACTTTATTTGAAGCATCAATAATTTGCTTTGCATCAACATATTTATTAATCAAATCTTTTGTTAAACCAACATCAATTATTATACCATTCTTTATAGCAATTGCACCGTTATTGATGATACTAAGGTCGTTCATCTGTGAGCCTATTCTAGGATTATTTGAACCGGCTAATGTTAGTAATTCTTTAGCATTTATTATTAGTAAATCAACATTCATGAAACACCTCAAATATTTTTTTGTAGATTTTATATATCAATAAATTAATGCAAGTGAATTATTAAATTTAAGTTATATTTCATGAATATATTTAGTGTTGAGGTTTGTAGATTCCCAATCAGGTTAGGAATGACAGTTTTGATTTTTTGCTATTTTAAAAACAAAATATCATTCCCTCGAAAGCTGTAATCCATTCTTATTTTAACATTGAGGATGATTTAAAAACCTGCTTTATAAGTACTGTTAAACATTTTTATCACTTGACTTGATAACCAAACTAATTAAATTAGCAGATTGATTTAATGAAACCCGATCTGGAGATCATATGGCAAAATTATTCGGCAAAGAATACCATGAGCATTCAAACTCCTGGTTTTTTAAAAGTTCACTTATCAGATTAATGAAAGATGATCTGGTTTATACTCACTATCTTGATGAAGATAAAAATGTTGTGTTCAGGTTTGAAGCAATTCCAACAAAAAAATATACATTTTCACCAAAGCTAGAGATCCTCTACGATAAAAAAAGTGAAAAGATCATAGATCATACTTGTTCTGAATGTGAAGATAATGAGTGCCGTCATTATCTTTCGATCATTAAATTTGCTTATAACTTTCTTTCTACAGATATACTGGAGAGAAGTTCCGTTCAAACTTACCACACAAGTTTACTAGATTTCAATGAGTTCTGGCAGAGATCAGTATTAAATGCTAAGATAGAAATTAGCGATATTTATAACAACAAAACCGATAAAATTAGATTCAATATGAAGAGTTACAAACCTCTACTTATAAGAATTATAGCTTCTATTTGTGCTGATGGTGATTTTAAAGAAGATGATATTGTGCAAATTCCTCAAGCAGAAAAACAGATGAAAGCATTGTCATCTGAAGAGCTTGAATTATTAAGATTATTATATAAAAATAAATGTTCATTCAGCCGTAAGGGTATGTTTTTTACAATTTATAAACACAAATTCATAAACATAATAAATATTCTTAAAAATATGCAAAACAAAATTTACATCAAAGAAACCGGTGATAATATCAAATTCTCGGATGATGAATTCCGCATGAATTTTCAGGTTAGCAGATATGAATCTAATAAATATATACTAAAATTATCTAATGCAGAGCAGATCTCTGCAGTATTTTCTGGTAAGACAACATATATTTTTATTAGGAACGTTGTGCATTCCATAAATCTGCCTTTCAAGGTTAGTGTTTCCAAGAAAATATTTTCTGAAGGATATGTGTTAAAGCAGACTGATCTGGTTTACTTATATTCTGTTGTAGCACGACAATTGGGCCTTATGAAATGTTACTTAGATTTCGATGAGGATATTGAAATCCCAGAAGTTTACCATAACACACCAACTATTACCTACAAACTATTTAAGGAAAATGGGGGAATTGTATTAAATGGGATCTTAGATTATTCAAATGGTAACGAAATTCCAATGTCTGCGATCCGCCTGCCTGTAGAGCTTGTGCGGTATGATCAGGATGGGAAGGTTACTTGGTTCTACATACCTCCGCAAATAAAGCATGAGATCTTAAATTTTGTAGGGAAGTTACCTGAATCTCAAACACATCGGTTGGAAGAAGACTCACAATTGATCTTTGAAGGACAAGAAAATATTGATATGCTTAAGAAGATAATATTTGAGAACGCAGATCCTTCTTGGAACATCCAGCTTTCCGATGAATT
>JABIME010000349.1 GCA_018654125.1 Candidatus Cloacimonadota bacterium | reverse complement strand
TGGTTTATCTCTATTTATTTTTATTGCTAATGTCTCAGAATTGGTTGTTATCCTATAATTTGAAAACGAAAAATATTGTTCACGATACTCTTCACCGTTTATTTTAAGTAAATTATAATTACAATTTACACCATCAATATAAGTACTTACAAGTTTTTTATACTCTGTTCCTATATACTCTGCAAGTTCTTGCGTAGGGAAGTTGAGGAATATTATCTTCTTCTTTTGTTGGAACAGATGCTGCAAAATTGAGTTCGTTGAATCTTTAAATTGTTTAAGCTGTCTATCAGATTTATCATGAAAATCACTTGAATAACTTTCCCAACTTATTTCAATGAATTTATCTATAGCATTTATCCAATTTTTATAATAATTAGGTGGAACCGAAAATACTTCATCAGGCATTTCTGCAAAAAAACGTTTTTTCAGTTTTTCGGTAGACATCTCTAAAACAGGGAATGCTTTTCGTTTTCTAATGGCAACAGCTAATTCTTCTATTAAAGGCAATTCTATTAAGGGTTCATTGGCATTATTGGCGTTATGAATTTCACCAGAAATTGAGATCACATCATGTTTTTGAATTTTTAAAAGATTATTAATTATATTAAAAGCTAGCTCAGAAAATTTCTCCATTAGTTTAAAAACCAGCCTTCACCTAGTTTTACTCTTATCAATTTATCTATCTCCATATTTAGTATTTTAGATGCGATTGAATTAAACTTATCTTCATTGTCACTTACGTAAAAACGGTCTTCACCAATTCCGGTAACTTCTCTATTCGGTAAGATTTCATCAAGTTTATCTGTAACAGCTTCCGCGCTATCTACAAGAGTAATATCATCTCCTACAAATTGTTGAATTGAAGCTTTAAGGATAGGATAATGTGTACAGCCAAGAACCAAAGTATCGATGTTGTTCCTAAGTAGGGAAGTTAGATATTCTTTTATTGTAAGCTTTGTAACATCATGATCTTCCCAACCCTCTTCTGCCAAAGGAACAAGAAGTGGACATGGTTTACTAAACACATTACAGTTGTCATCTAAATTGGAAATTGCGGATGAATAAGCCTTGCTGCGAATAGTTCCTTCTGTTCCAATTACACCAATTCGTTTATTTACAGATGTGCTAACAGCACTTAAAGCACCTGGTTCTATAACACCAAGTACAGGAACAGGGAGTGATTTTTGCAGTTCGCTAAGTGCAGTTGCAGAAGATGTATTACAAGCTATTACTATTATCTTGGCACCTTGTTGGATGAGAAACCTGGCGTTTTGAATAGAATAATCGATAACTGTAGACTGTGATTTGGGTCCGTAAGGAACTCTGGCAGTATCACCAAAATAGATAATATCCTCGTTAGGAAATCTTTTTCTGATCTCTTTAAAAACGGTCAATCCACCAACACCTGAATCAAAAATACCAATTGGTTTTTTAGACAAAATCTTATCTCCCTTAAAATATTAAGATATTCCCAAATTTGAGAAAATAAATAAGTTGTCAAGCTGGCATTAAATAATTATTTTAGAAAGTGAAATATAAGGAAAAACAGGTAATAAAATGCTTAAGAAAAAAATTGGATTAACGCTTGGTGGTGGTGGAGCAAGAGGTATTTGTCATATTGAATTCATAAAAGTTTTAGATGATATGAACTTGAAGCCTTCGGTGATCTCAGGAACTAGTATTGGTGCCATTATTGGAGCTTTTTATGCATCAGGACTAACAGGTAAAGAAATCAATGATATTTTAGACACAATAGATATAAGCAATAAGAAGATTGATAAAGATATCTCTGCAAGTAAAACAGAAGGAAGTAAGATAGAAAAATTTGTAGATGATAAAATTACTGATATAAAAGAATATTATAAGAAATTTGAAAATATCCATAAAATGATCGATATCTCTTTTTTTAAGAATACAAGCTTTATATATGGTAAAGGTGTCGAGAAATTCTTTAATGACAACCTTCCTGTAAAAACTTTTGAAGAGCTTAAAATACCTTTAAAGATAGTTGCAACAGATTATTGGGAACAGAAACAAGTTATTTTTGATTCTGGAGATCTGATATCTGCAATTAGAGCTAGCATGTCTATTCCTGCAGTTTTTGAACCAGTAATTAATGATGATATGGTTTTAATAGATGGAGGTATTACAAACAATTTACCTTATGACATCATCCAAGATGAATGTGACATTACAGTTGCTATCGATGTTTCGGGAAATGTGAGTATTCCCAATAAAGTAAAAGCTCCAAATTTATTTGATAACATTATGAATAGTTTTACAATACTTCAAGATTCCATTCTTAAATATCAAATGAAAATTAAAACTCCTGATATTTATATTAAACCAGAATTAATAGATGTTGGAATTCTAGACTTTCATAAAGCAAATTTGATATTAAAAAGTGTAGAAAATGATGTTATTATTTTAAAAAATGCATTGGAAGAAGAAGTGCATAAAAGACCAACATTAAGAGAGCTTGGAGATAACCTGAAAGATATGATAAAAGGTAGTTGAACAACTATTGTAATTTTCACTCTTTTTCGTCTAACTCTAACCAGCGAGATTCCAATTCATCTAGCTTTTGCTGAAGTTTTTCTAAATCATTTGTAATCACCTTAAATTGGGTAGGTGAGAGGTTGGAAGCTTCTTTTTCTATTTTTAAATTTAATTTGAAGATCTCATCCTCAATTTGTGGAATTTCTTTTTCAATCAAATTTATTTCTCGTTTCTCATTAAAACTTAACTTAATAGAATTACTTTTAACTCTTTGCTTTTTATTTTCTACTGTTTTATTTCTTTTTTTACTCTCTTCATCACGATATTTTTTCACTAAAACATAATCGGAATAATTGCCAGGGAATTTTACAATTCTATCATCATCAAAAATAAATAGGTGATCAGTAACTCTATCAAGGAAAAATCTGTCATGAGAAACTACAATTATGCAACCTTTAAAAGCATCGAGATAGTCTTCTAATATCTCTAGAGTGCGAATATCAAGGTCATTAGTGGGCTCATCTAGAATTATAAAATTATTTCCAAACATTAGGGAACGTAAAAGATACAACCTTTTTTTTTCACCACCGGATAGGTTTTCTAATTTGCTTTGTTGCATTTTCCCATCAAATAGAAATCGTTTTAGCATTTCGGAAGCTGAATGTAGTACACCATCTGCTGTACGAATATTATGAGCAAATTCATGAATATAATCAAGAACAGTTAACTTGTTGTCAAATTCATCAATATTTTGCTGAAAATATGAAAATGAAGTATTAACACCGACCTTTATAGAACCATTATCAGGATCAACTTCCTCCATAATACATTTGAGCAGAGTTGTTTTCCCACATCCATTAGGACCAATGATTCCAATACGCTCCAATTTTTGAAAGTTATGGTTGAAATTGTTAAAGAGAACTTTTTCATTATATTGCTTTGAAATATCTCGAATCTCGAGAATAGTTTTTCCTAAGCGTTTTGTTTTAAAAGAAATATCAAGATCTTTGTTTTCTGAGAGGTAAGATTTATCGATGAGTTCTTTAACTCTATCTAGGTGATCTTTTGGTTTGGAAGTTCTTGCTCTTGCACCACGCTGTAACCATTTAAGCTCTTTCTTTAATTGAGCCTTGCGTCTGGTCTCCTTTCTTTGTATGTCAATATCGTGCTGCTCTTTTTTGCGAAGGTAGTAAGAATAATTGCCATTGAAAAAATTTACATGTCCATTATCCATCTCCAAAATTTTATCTGAAACAGCATCTAAAAAATATCGATCATGAGTAACAAAAAGAATTGTACCTTTATAGTTAGATAAATAATCCTGAAACCATTCTATAGTATCAAGATCGAGGTGATTTGTAGGTTCATCTAAAAGTAGTATATCTGGTTCATCCATTAATACTCTAGCCAAATCAATACGTCTTTTTTGTCCTCCAGATAGAGTTGATATTTTCAGATTAATATCATCGAAACCGAATTTATTAAGAATGCTCTTTGCTTTTACTTCAATCTTCCAAGCATCATTTATCTCTATTTCTCTTATTATACGATGATGTTCTTCTTCTAGAGTAGTTGAAGTTGATGTTTCAAGTTTATTAAGAATGTAGTAATATTTGCGTAGTAAATCAAATTGAGGATGATCACTGAAATAGATCTCTTCGTAAATTGTTTTCTCAGGATCAAGTTTAGGGATCTGGGAAAGATAACCAACACGGATTCCTTTGCGGAAGGTAATATTTCCAGAATCTGCAGGTTCAATACCTACAAGAAGTTTTAAGAGGGTAGTTTTTCCACATCCATTTATTCCTACTAATCCGATCTTCTCATTCTCGAATATTCCAAAAGAGCTATTTTCACAAATTAATTTTTCTGAAAATGCTTTATTTAGTTCTTCAATTGAAATTAAATTTTTACTCAACCTTTCCTCACTAATAAAACAGGTTTAAAATGGGAGTAAATTTGTCAAATATTCATTATTTAGAAATAATGAATGAGCTTCAATACTATATTGCTTAATGAGTTATTTATAAATGAATCAGATTCATGTAACATTAAGTTATTTAAAGAGATGCATATAATGAATGAGTAATAATAGTTAATACCATAAAATATATCAGTTGACATTTTATGATTGTAGAGTTTTGAAACAAGGTGAATTAAGAAGAGAAAAACAAAAGGAGTAAATATGCAATTACAACAAAAATTTATAGAAGTTGCAAAAAAACATTCAACAAAAATTGCAGTATATGATCAAGCGACAGGAAAAGATCTCTCTTATGATCGTATGCTTATCGCAGCGTTTATTTTAGCAGGCAGATTTAAGAAAATTAACAGTAAATATTTAGGAATAATGGTCCCCACATCTGCAGGATGCTTACTCTCAACGCTTGGAGCTCTTTTCGCTGGGAAGATTCCGGTTATGATCAATTATTCTACCGGAGCTGCAGAGAACTCTGTTTATGCTCAAGAAAAATGCAGTTTCAAAACTATAATTACAAGCAAGAAATTATTAGAAAAACTTAACGTGTCACCAGTTGATGGGATGATCTATTTAGAAGATATCATGTCTTCTCTCTCTACTGCAGAAAAACTAAAGGCAGCACTTACTACTAAATTGCCAACAAGTATGTTAAAAAAGAAGGTTAAGCATGGTGATGACAACTCTACATCGGTAATATTATTTACAAGTGGAAGCGAAAAAGACCCTAAAGCAGTTCAATTAACACATAAAAATATCTTCCATAATATTAGCACAATACCACAAATTATAGATGTTACAGAAGATGATATATTTGCTGGTACATTGCCATTATTCCATGTATTTGGAATTACAACGAATTTCTGGCTTCCATTTTTTGTTGGAGGATCTATTGTTACTCATGCAAATCCACTTGATTATAGTGCAATTGTAAAATCAATAGTCGATTATAAAATTACAATTCTAATTGGAACACCAACATTTTTCCATGGTTATCAGCGTAAATCTAAACCTGGAGAATTATCTTCTATAAGATATGCAATTGCGGGAGCAGATAAGCTTACAGAAAAATTAAGACTCTCTTTCCAGAAAGATCATGGAATTGAAATTTTGGAAGGATATGGGGCAACAGAAACCAGTCCGGTTGTATCTGTAAATGTTCCTGGCGCTAATAAACCAGGAAGTATTGGAAAACCTATGCCGGGTGTACATGTAAAGATCTTAGATAGAGAAACTGATGAAGAATGTCCAGCAGGTAAAGAAGGTAAGATCCTTGTAAAAGGTGACCTTGTAATGAAAGGTTACTTGGGTGATATTGAAGAAACTTCGTTGCATATTCATGGTGGATGGTATGATACTGGAGATATGGGGGTATTAGATGAGGATGGATTCCTGTGGCATCGAGGACGCCTAAAAAGATTTGTTAAAGTTGGTGGAGAAATGGTTTCACTTGTTAGAGTTGAGGAAGTTTTAACTAAACTTCTTCCGGAAGGAGTAACCTGCTGCGTAGTTGATGTTCCAAACCCAAAAAAGGGTGCAGACGTAGTGGCAGCAGTTGCTACAGGTGAGTTTGATGAGAAAAAAATACTAAAAAAAATGGCAAAGGAATTACCTGCTATTGCAGTACCTAAAGAATTCTACATAATTGAAGATATCCCGTTGATGGGAAGTGGAAAAGTTGCATTCCGTGAAGTTGAAAGAATATGTAGAGAAAGGCAAGGAAATGATAAGAAGTAATAAATAAAAAAAAGATTAGCAAAATAGCTCATGACTAAAGTTGTGGGCTATTTTTATTTGAAATATAGTTTAGAGAGTTAATCTAGAAGCTATAACTTATATCTATAGAATCATATCCAAAAGACAATTTAATTCTCTTGTTTTCATGAAATTTACAAAAAAAGTAGCTTGTTCCACTTCCAATAATTGCACCTACAATAACATCAGAAGGAAAATGCTGCCCAGAAGCAACACGTAACGCTGCTGTAGCACTGGCTGCTCCAAATAATAGTGAACCGACAAAGACATTATGTCCATAGTTTTTATAGTAATAGTAATATCCATAAGTAGCAGATGCAAATGTGCTTGAAGAGTGCATTGAGTAAAAAGAATGCTGACTATTCCTTTGCATTTTTTTGCTATTCGGAACATCATCAAGATATACAAAAGGTCGGTATCTGTGAGTGAGAGTTTTTGTCCATTTACTTACTAAACTCTGTGTGATCATAATTTCACCGTAAACAATCAGATTATTAAGTAATAGTTTTGGATTCTTCTCGAAAATACAATAAAAGGCTGTACTTGCAGCAAGATATGCAGCATAATCACTATAATTTTTTAAAGTTAGGGAATAGGGTTGCAAACCAAGTTTATCGAAAAATGGAATATCATCTGTTGTTAAAGTTTCTAAATCTAAATCAGTTGGAACTTCAATATATTGTCTGTCAAAATAATTGTTACTAAGATCAACAGCAACAGCAGAGGTGATGAAGATAAGTGACTCAAATCTATCTACCTCAATAATATATGAATTCAATAAAATTGGAAAAAAAAGAATTATAAGAATAAAATGAATGTTTTTCATAAAAAAATCCCTACTGAAAATTTATTCAGCAGGGAAGATATTTTTATTGACCCAAGGTTGCAACCATTACGGCTTTTATTGTATGCATTCTATTTTCAGCTTCATCAAAAACTACAGAAGCTTCACTCTCAAATACTTCATCAGTTACTTCCATTTCCGGAAGACCAAATTTTTCAAAGATATCTTTTCCAACTTTAGTATGGGTATTATGGAATGAAGGCAGGCAATGCATAAAGATCGTATTAGGATTTTCGGTAGAATCCATCATTGCTTTATTTACCTGATAATTTTTGAGTAAATCTATCCTCTGCTTCCAAACTTCAGGTGCTTCTCCCATAGAAACCCAAACATCTGTGTAGATAACATCTGCATTTTTTACACCTTCTTTTATATTAGCTGTAACTGTGATCTTAGCGCTGGTCTCTTTTGCAATTGCATTACATTTGCTAATAAGTTCAGCATCCGGCTGCACTTCTTTTGGGGCTACAATCCTAAAATCCATTCCTAGTTTAGCACCGCCAACCATGAGTGAATTTCCCATGTTGTTTCTGCCATCACCAACATATGTAAAGATCATTTTACTAAATGGCTTCTTTAAATATTCTTTTGCAGTAAGAAAATCCGCAAGGATCTGAGTTGGATGAAATTCTGTTGTAAGTCCGTTCCAAACTGGAACACCAGCATATTTACCGAGTTCTTCTACAATCTCTTGTCCGAATCCACGATATTCAATCCCATCGTACATTCTACCCAATACACGAGCTGTATCCTTCATTGTTTCTTTGGTTCCTATCTGGCTTCCGCTAGGCCCGAGATAAGTAATATGTGCACCTTGATCGAGTGCAGCAACTTCAAAAGCACACCTGGTTCTGGTAGAAGCTTTTTCAAAAATGAGTGCGATATTTTTTCCAGTTAGAGTTGGTCGCTCTGTACCTGCATATTTTGCCTTTTTTAAATCTTGTGATAGATCAATAAGAAAATTGATCTCTTTGGGTGTGAAATCTAAAAGTTTTAAGAAATTTTTGTTTCGAAGATTATAAGCCATGATTTATTCTCCTTAATATAATTTAATTTAAAAACAAAAATTTAAACTTCTTTAATCATGACAAGGAATTTATCATGTTGTGATTTTGCATATCAAATACCTTGACTCTCGAATTAATAAATAGCTTTTGTTGTATAAAGATAAAAAATGAATTAAGGGATAAACATTATGCAGGAAAGTATAAACCAATTTAAAAGACCACCAAAAAGATATCAACCAAAAGGTCTCACAATTCTTTATGAAGATCGGGATATAATTGTGGTGAATAAAGTGAATGGTTTGTTAACTGTGAGTAACGAAAGGGTGAGAGATAAAACAGCTTATTATCTTTTGAATGAATACGTTCGCAAAGGGAATCAAAAATCAAAACGAAGAGTATTTATTGTACATCGGCTTGATAGGGATACTTCTGGTGTTATTGTATTTGCCAAGGATGAAAAAGCTAAGCGTTATCTACAAGAAGAGTGGCAAAGTTTTAGTAAAAAGTATTACGCATTAGTAAATGGAACAATGTTAGAGAAAGAGGGTGTTATAACTTCCTATTTGGCAGAAAATAGTGTTCATAGAATGTATTCTGTTACAGATCCTAGCAAAGGCAAGCTAGCCAAGACCGGTTATAAAGTTATTAAAGAATCAGCAAAATATAGTCTCTTGGAAATCGATCTGCAAACTGGTAGAAAGAATCAGATTCGAGTTCATCTAGCAGATAAAGGTTGTACGGTAGTCGGTGACAAAAAATATGGTGTAAAAGAAAAAGGTATTAAAAGACTTATGCTCCATGCAGCGTCACTAACTATCACTCATCCTTTTTCTAAAGAGAAGATGATATTTAAAACAACGGTTCCTGCCTATTTTGAATCACTTATGAAGAGGTGATGAAGACAGCTTTACAAGTGATACTAGATAATGCACTTTAAGTAATCACAGATCATCATTTTTATTTTGATTACTGTAATAGTACAATGTAAACTCTTGCTCCATTTTCGGCAAGATAACTTGTCGGACGTTCTGGGTTTCCGGGTGCATTAGCAGCAAAAGTTAAAGTATCACCCTCAATCTTATAAATTCCCAAAGCTGTTTCATCGATAGCTTCATTAAAATATGAGTCAGTTATAAAATAATCTATTTGTTTAGGAACAGCATTTGTATTAAGAGATATTGTACCTTTATACCACTCTTGTGAAATTGAAGCATTGATATCAAGCACATCTTCATTTACATCATAAGTCCACTCATCATTGCCGCCCTCTAATTCGTACCCAATCCAGATACCTTGCATTTCTGTCTCACTACTATTCCCTGTTGGTTCATTATCACAAGACCAAATTGCTAAAAGAGTTATAATCAATATATAAATAGTTGTCTTACTCATATTTTCTCCTGTTTATTTATTGTTCATCAAGAAAAAGAGTTCCCAATTATAATAACTTGGGAACTCCAATGACTCGTATAAGTGCTTTTTTATTTAAGAAGCAGCATCTTCTTTGTTGCTTCTGTTTTACCATTCACATTCAGTTTATAGAAATAAACACCAGAACTCACTGGTTCACCGGAATCGTCATTCCCATTCCAAACTGTAGTGTGAACTCCAGTTCCAAAACTGTCTTTTACCAGTGTATTTATCTTTTGTCCCTTAATACTGTATATAGAAACTTCGATGTTGCTTTGATCAGCAATAGAGAAAGATATAGTGGTGCTTGGATTAAATGGATTTGGGTGATTACCAACAAGTGTATTAGCATTAATTAAGGTGTTATCTACATCAACCATATCAACTGTAAGAGTTACAGGAATAACAGTTATATTTCTGTTATCAGTAATACTAATTTCTGCAGAGTAGTCACCGTTTTCTAAACCATTAGGATCTATTGTAAGTTCAATTGTATCTATTTCATCTGGCTCAACATCACCAGAGTAAGAATCAAGTTCCAACCAATCACCTGTATAAATTAATTCGATTGAGTAAGTTCCAATTCCTGATCCAGTATTCTCTATTGTAAGATCATCTGTAATTACTTCATTTAATAAAGCCTCAAACGCAAATTCTTCAGGATTGAAAACTAGAACAGGTGGTTGTGGTGCTACACTTGGGAATGTGATGTAATCTAACCAGGCACAGTCTGAGCCACTGCTTACACTGCCATCTTTAAGGTATTTCCACTTGAAAGTACGGTTACCTGCAGTTACATCATAACTTTGATAACCCCAACTTACTTCACCATCCCAGCGGTCTTGCTCGACACTATCAATATAAAATGCCAAATAATCCCAATTGTCATTCTGATCTTCTTCGCAAGAGATCTTTGTATAGAATGAAATTATATCATCTTCTTCAACATTCATCACTATTTCCAATTCAGAAGTCTGATCATGAGTGATCAAACCAGACTTTGCAGAATATGTTCCTTCATAAACCTCATTTGCTTGAACAATCCAATCTTGATTTCCTGCAAATGCCCATGGATACAAAGTGAAATCTCCAGTCTCAAAATCTTCATCAGCAGGCCCAGCTGTAGTAAAACTCCAAATAGGTCCATCAGCATTTCCAAAATCATTTATAGCGTTTATGCTCCAATAGTAGATTGTGTTATATTCTAGTAATTCAATTAATTCATAGTTTGAAGATGTTACAGCTTCACCATTTACAATATTAGTTGGAGGATTATCAGTACCAAAAGAAACTTCATAAGAAGCAGCTCCACCACCATTCATCCAACTAAGATTTGTGTTTACAGCAATATTCTCAGCAGTATCAGATGGGCTAGGATTTACAACTGCATTTGGTGGCGTGTTTGGTGTAGGAACGGCATTTATAGAAGCTAGGGCGTCTATCCTCCCAGAACCAAAATTATTGTTTTTTGGGTTTTGGGCAACACCAACATTTTCTTCTATGATCTGATCTATAAGTGCAGGAGTTAGGGTGAAATCTTTCGAAAGCATTAAAGCAATAACACCAGCTACACAAGGTGTAGCCATAGAGGTTCCACTCCAACCTGATTCATAACCCGTATTATTATAATGTGCTAAAGATTTAATATCAGCCCCCGGAGCTGAAATGTCAGGGCGGATCAAGCCCATTCCTGGATTATATGCATAATCGTTGAAACCGGTAATATTTTCCCAAGTAACCGGACCCCTGCCAGAGAATCCGGCAAGGTTATCATTACTATCTGTAGCTCCAATGCAAACAACTGAAGAAAGCCCACCAGTTAAAGTTTGATCTGGGTGTAACCATGGAGGAGGACAATCTCCAGGTGATCTAACGTTATCTGGAATTGGGTAAGAACTTTGTTGATTACCCTCATTTCCAGCAGCTACAGATGCAAAGACATCAGCTGCATAAGCGTAATCCATTGCGTTTCTCCAACCAATTCTATTAGTTCCCCAGCTATGTTGCCAACCAAAGGACATACTCAACACGTCAGCTCCATTATCTACAGCATATTCAATAGCTTGCCAGCACTGTGATTCGTTACCATTTCCGCTTGAATCCATGAGCTTCACACACATTATTGTTGCTTCAGGAGCCATCCCTGTCTGTGAGCCGGAAGTTCCATCTCCAGCGACAGTTCCTGCACAATGTGTTCCGTGACCATGGTCATCCATTGGGTTATCGTCACCATTTGCAAAATCGTAACCATGGTTAGGATAATCGGGATGACTCCAAAGATGGTCATTAAGATCTGTATGATTATAATTTACACCTGTATCTAAAACTGCAACAATTACACCGGCACCATAATAGCCTTGCCCCCAAACATCATCTGCATTAACTATAGTTACATTCCAGGTTATCTCTCTACCGTCTCGTATTTCATGAAGTGATTCATCTGAATTCTTATTGATCTTCGGAGCTAAGAGAATCATTCTATCTTCATCAAAATCTATTGCTGCTATTTCGCTTCTGGTTGAAATTGCATTAATTGCACTTTTAGTCATTTCACAATTAACAACATTAGAAATCCAAATAGACTTGATTTCTCTAACATGAGAATTAGCTTCTAATTCGTTTAGTTGGAGCATTAAGTCTGCCTGGGTTTGAGAAGTGAATTCTTTAAGTGTAGAAGTTACATAATCTCTCTTATCTTGCTTTGCCATGTTCTTAGTTTCAGAAATCATTTGCTGTGAATTGTAATTATCTTTAAAGGATATATTCACTCTAATGAAATCATCATCTGATGAGATATTCATCTCATCAAATAGTTGTGCGGTAATAGTTTCTGCCGAAAATAATAGGCCACTCACTATTAACAATATTAACAATATTGAAAATTTTTTCATTTTACTCTCCCTTTTTTATTTAACTAAAATCATTTTCTTAGCTTTTGTGGAACTTTCTGATTCAAGCTGATAGAAATAAACTCCAGAGCTTACTTTTCTATTCTTGTTATCGGTTCCATCCCAATAAGTTTCATATCTTCCAGGCTCTTTAGGTTCGTCAATTAATTTTTTAACGAATTGCCCTCTTACATTAAATACTTTAATTCTAATGTTACTAGCTATTGGAACATCATATTCAATTCGGGTGAATGGATTGAACGGATTTGGATAATTTTGCTTAAGTATGTATTGATCTGAAGGTGGGATAGTTGAGTAAACTTCTAGAGTGATAGGTATATTTAATATTTGTCCAATACTTGTTACTACTTTTATAACGGCCACATAAGTTGCGGGAACCAGTCCGTCAGTGATAATAGTGAACGGAATATTTTCAACTTCTCCTGCCGCGATGTTTCCAGAAGTATTCTCCATTGCAAGCCAGCTAACAGGCGAATCTACGATTGTAAAAGTACTCGATGTATTTTGTACATCACCATCTATATTGCTAATTCGGAAGAGGCAATATTCTGAAGGAGGACCAGGAATTGTATAGATGAATGAACCATTATTTTCAGTTTGAGCAGCAAGTGTAGCCCATGAATATCCATTATTAGCAGAGAATTCTATTTGAACTTCCTCATAATTTCCAGAATAAATCCATTGAAGGGTGTCTGTTGCGGCATAAGATAAAATTGAACCTTCGGTTGGATGCGTGACATTGAATGCAGAAATAGTAAATACACTATCAGAAACATCGAAACTACTTTCATCTAATGTGGATACTGCAAACCAGCATTCATCACTAAGTGGACCATTAAACGTGAATTCATATTCACCTGTATTTTCAGCCATTTCGTCAATTACTTCTAAATTTAATCCATTATCTCTTGTTATAAATAATTTAACAAAGTCTGTAGTACCATATTTATCCCATGTAAGTGTGCATGGAATAGATGGAATAATTGTTTCTCCACCATTTGGGTAAGTAACCCAGAAATATGTATCTTCGGTTGGATTTACTGTAAATGACCCACTTACCTCGTGTGGGGCGGAGCCAGAACCATCTCCCTGAATAAACCATCCGATATTAACAGGTGATGTTTGATTTTCATCTATAGTTACATTAACCATTATAGAAGTTGTAGATGTGGGTGAGATGCTGTTCCCATTAGCAAAACCCCAACTAACTTCCGCTCCGTCGCCGGTTTCTCCATTATAATCTAAACCATCAATATCTGTTGCACTATTTACAAAAAATCCCGGTGGAAAATCTATTGTAATACCATGAACACCCTCTCCATCAAGATTGTTATATATTAGGTAGAATAGAAAATTCATTGGTTCAATTGGGATGTAAGTATTTGTCATATTAAAGATCTGACTATTTTCGATATTACGTGAATACTCTTCGTTAAAATTGGAACTATATTCTGGTGGGATTGCTGCAAAATGAGCAAGTGAAATATCATAAGAAATATCTGTAGAACCAAGTTCATTT
>JABIME010000348.1 GCA_018654125.1 Candidatus Cloacimonadota bacterium | reverse complement strand
GGGATTCAACGAATGGTGTTCGAGAAGAATATCCACTGGATATTCCTAAAGCAGAAGGTATTGTATATATTGCTGAAACAAATTCGTTTTATATTGTAAGTGATTCTGAACAAAAACTATATAAATTTCATTTAGAAGAAAATTAGAGTTTATCATAACCTTTGTGACAATTTAGATATTCCTAAAATTTTCACAAAGGTTTATGTTTTCAGTTTCTTTTTCTGAGCTGCTGGAAATAATATATTATTCAATATTAATCTGTAACCAGGTGAATTTTTATGCAGATCGAGAACTGTTTCAGGATCTCCAATTTTATGCTGATAATCCTCAGGATCATGACCTCCATAAAATGTAAAAGTTCCTTTCCCAAAATTTCCATGTAAGTATTTTACCTCATCCAATCCAGGTGATTCTCCCAGTATAATTACACTCTTCTTAACATACTTTTTATGAAATGAGGTAGTCTGACCCAAGAATCCATTTATCACATTTGTATGACATTGTGTCAGCATTGTTGGAACCGGATCGTATTTTGCTGAGAAATCAAAAAGTTGAAAGAAGTCAGCCTCTGCTCCTCGAAGTTTAGCATAATCACTTGCGTCAATTGTAGAAAATTCATATTTATATGGATTAGGTAGCAGATCGAAATCTTTGAAAGCAAATGTACGTGAAAAATTTAATTTTATTTTGTGTTCGGCATCAATCCCATCTCCATCAAAAACTTCTGAACAGATATCCGTGTTACCCGTTGCTAGAGCAATATCATAAGTATCAGTTGCTGCACACATAGCAAAAAGAAAACCACCATTCTTCACATAATTACGTAACTTCTCAGCTACAGCATGCTTCAGTTTCCAAACTTTATTAAAGCCCAATTTAACAGCCAATTCCTCGTTCAAACGTACATCTTCTTTATACCAATTTGTGTTGCGAAAACTTGAGTAAAACTTGCCATATTGCCCAGTAAAATCTTCATGATGTAGATGTAGCCAATCATATTTATCTAATCCGCCCGAAAGCACTTCTTCATCCCAAACTGTTTTATACTCTATTTCTGCATAAGTTAGTGCAAGTGTAACAGCATCATCCCACGGCTGTGAATTTGGAGGTGTGTAAATGGCTATCTCGGGCTCTTTTTCCAAAACCACAATATCCATATTGTTTTGCTCAATCTCTGCTAATATCGAAGCAAATTCAACAGAAGTTATTTTCTCATAATCTACTCCACGAATATTACATAATCCTTCGATCTCCTGAATATCCGGTATCAGGTAGGAACCACCTCGGTAGTTTAAAAGCCATTTGACAGTGATTTGTTTTTGTAAAGCTGTAAAGGCAATCCCATACGCTTTTAAGTGGTTACTTTGAGTTTGATCCATCGGGATAAGAATTTCTGCAGATGCAGATAAGGTTATAGTTAATATTAGAATTAAAAATATTATTTTCATTTTACCTCGTATTCCGTTCAATCCTGAACGGATGTTTTCTTTTTTCTTTTTAAGCAGATATGAGAAAAATATGTCGTTTTGCTTCGCAAAGCCAACATTAACTGTCTGTGTTACATAAACTCAACGAAAATCTCATTAGAGATAAAATAGGCTTCCGGTTTTAACTTTATGGTTTCATTATTTACCTCTAGAAGATTTTGGAATTTATGAATTATATGACCATACTTTCTTGTGAAATTTGTTTCAAATTTTTTTTCAAACTCTACCAGATCTATACCGTTCGCTTTACGCAATCCTAAGAATATATATTCTTTTTCATGATCATCATCACTCACAATTGCCTTATCCATCATAATCTCATCATTATCCTGCATTTTATAATATTCTTCAAAATTTGTTGAGTTGCAGTAGCGGATATTTTCGATATATCCGGCAGCTGATGGTCCCAAGCCAAGATAATGTTCATCATTCCAATAGCATAGATTGTGTTTTGATTCAAAACAAGATCTAGCAAAATTGGAAATTTCATAATGGTCGTAGCCTGCGGAGATCAATTTTTTACGAGTTAGATAATAAAATTCAGCGACCTTATCATCTGCTGGAATTTTATTTATTTTAGAAAATAATGGAACATCATTTTCCAAACTTAAGCAATAAGTAGAAATATGTTC
>JABIME010000347.1 GCA_018654125.1 Candidatus Cloacimonadota bacterium | reverse complement strand
ACTGAATTCAATAAGAACATCAAGTATGGAGTAGTATTTGTTGAAAGATTATTTGCAATTGTATTGTTCATCATAATTGGATTTGAATCGTTTTGTAAATAAAAACCACCCCATAGTCCCGTATTATTTACGATGATATTATTCGATATCAATGGAGATGAAGCAGTGCAATAAATTCCGCCTGCATTTGTAGAGCTGGAGTTATTAGCAATAATATTTTGAGATATCAATACATCATCCGATCCCACAATTTTGAAAGCAGCAGCTTGCGTAGTTGTATTATTGTCAAAAACTTTGCATCCGACAATATCAATTTCAGAATCCATTTCAATATTAACAGCAGTAACACTGGCATCTGAAATCTCACAATTGGCAAGAATGTTTTCTTCTTGAGTATTGTAGAACCTCAAACCGCTCCATGAAGTATTTGAATTGAAAATAATGGGTTCATTTCTTACTGAAGATGCATCTGCAATAAGAAGACCATTTATTGTGAATAGAACATCATCTGCAAATTGCAATTCAACCCCAGGATTAATTGTGAGTTCGTCATCAAAACCAATAGTAACATCACCAGAAATTATATATGGGCTGAAGTCAGGAACCCAGATACCCGAGATGTTCCCACTAACAGAAGAGCCTTCTGTAACAGTTATATAATCATTAATTGTAACCTCAGCAAACTCGCCATTAGCCTCGATCCTTAATGTTACATCATATACGCCTGGCTCAGTATAGAAATGAAAAGGATTTTCTTCTATACTGTCAAATGTTCCATCACCATCAAAATCCCATTCAAGATTATCTATCCCATTAGTTGGATACGATGTGTTTGTGAACTGAACACCAAGATATGCAGGTCCTGTTTGAACATTTGTCTCAAACATTGGAATCAAGCCTGTATTCAATGTGAATTCAATAGTATCACCTACATATCCAATATCAGAAATAAAAATTCCACCAGCTGCACCATATTGTAAAAAAGCTGCTGGATTAGTACTGTCATTAAACATTGTTCTTCCAACATCCGCAGAGAAATTTGCTTCACTAATGTTACCATTATTGGTTAAAGTTCCATCAGGACGGAAGATATATAACTCGTCAGGTGGGCCTTGAGCATTACCATTTTCATTCAGGTCAATCCTGTAAATAATGAGTCCATCATTTGGAACACTTGGCTCAAATATGCCAGTTTTCTTTCTATATTCAACCATAAAAAATTCAGTATTAGAATTAGGAGAAGGAATTTTATAACAGCTGTAGGGTGAGTCTACTATGGGCTCTAAAGTATAGGTCCCGGATGTATTTATTTCGGGAACATCATCAAACCACAATCCGTATTTGTGCTTCATCCAGGCAGTCATGTGCTGTGGTGGGTTTGTATTTGAACACATCAAATCCCATGACCCAGCTGGTGAGATACCATTGCTTGTATAATGGTAAAGATCTGGTGCTCCTAACGAATGGAACATCTCATGACATAATACTCCAACACCGCTTCCACTTAAACTTTGTGATAATTGAAAGTTATATGTCCATACTTGAACACCATGGATATAAACATTATATGTATATAAAACCCACATGTGCGGCCAAAGCAGATCTGCCCACGCTCCTGTACCACCTTTTACAATAAAACATACATTATCAACAAGTCCATCATCATCATTATCTAAATCGAGTGATGGAGGAATTTGTGATTCAATATATAAAATAGCATCTCTCAGAAGAGCATGTTCTCGTGTTGCCTGTTGCCCTTGCTGGTAACCATTAGGATTTGTTACAGAGTTATAAACTTCATAATAACTTCGTGGATTAGGGCTTTGATATGAAACAACGAGATTTCCATTAGGTTCAGGATAGAAGCTAGAACTTACATTTAATTGTTCATCAGAAACTTCATCAAAATATTGATACATAGAATTAACATCTTCAGTGTTAAACATTCCATCGTATAAATTTATAGGCTCAGTAAACTCATCTTGATCGGCAAAACGAATAAAAACAACTAGATTATTAAGATCACCAATTGTAGAGACTCTGTTTCTGCTATCTGCAAGCATTTCATTGAACTCTTCAATTCTACTTTCATATCCAACTGGTTTTGCATTCGCACCACTTTGCAAATCAGTTGATGATGGATCTGTTACACCTGCAATAAAATTGGTCGGAATTAATTTTTCTCCGCTTAATTTGGCATAAACATAATATCCAGTGGTTGGATCTTGAATAATTGTATATCCATTTTCATCATGCAACCAGTTATGAAACTCATCTCCAGAAGCTAAGCATTTAATAGTGTTTCCATCTGGTTGAGTAAGAGATTGTGGTTGATCTACTAAATATGCTCCAAAAAGTCCGGTTAATAATATCATGAAGCTCATTGTGAATAATATCGCTTTGTTTTTTAGCATTTACTACTCCTCGTTCCTATTTATTATTTTATTATTAATATGCATAATTCATTCCACTTGTCTTCTAAATAGAGGTAATTTGTAAAAAAAAGGGAGCTGATGAGCCAGCTCCCTTAATTATGTTTATGTGCTAATTTCTTCTTACTTCAATAACAGCATCTTTTTGGAAACTTCGGAAGTAGCTGTTTGAAGTTTTACAAAGTACATTCCACTTGAAGTAGAATTTCCATTGTTGTCCTTTCCATTCCAAACAAAGTTAGTTGTTTGCACAACTTCATTATTAACTATTGTTTTCACAAGTTGACCTTTTACATTGAAGATCTCAACTGAAACAGGCTGCTGAATATCATTCTCATTTATTGAAAGAGCAATATTAGCTGTTGGATTAAATGGATTTGGGTAAACAGAAATAGAATTAACAGCAGCTATGCTAACTGT
>JABIME010000346.1 GCA_018654125.1 Candidatus Cloacimonadota bacterium | reverse complement strand
TGGGCACGTTACAATTCAAATAGATAAAGAAACAAAAACAATCTTCGGATATGAAGTTCCTGCTATCAAAGAGGGTGTACTGGTTACAATGTTTGAGGATGAATATATTCCGGATGTGGTAATTGGTGATACCATATTGGTAATGCAGCAAATTGCAGAAGTTGGAATGGATGAGATCATTGGGCAAGCCAACATGAATATAACCAAGATTGGATCTGGTCCTCAAAATCTTATTGGGAATCTTGTTTGCGAAGCAATGAAAGATTATACAGGTGCTGACTTTTCATTTATGAATCTTGGTGGTATTCGTGATGAATTACTTTCTGGTCCAATTACCTATAGAGATGTTTTTAGTGTGATGCCATTTGATAATCAGATTGCCCTTATTGAAGTAGATGGAACATTTTTAAAAGAGATAATTGAAACTCGAGTTTCTGGAAGCAGGCATGGTTTAAGAACTGCAGGAATTAAAGTTGTAATTAATAGAAAGCGAGATAATTTTAATAGAGTATCAAAATTAATTATTGGTGGTGAACCATGGCAGGCAGACAAGATTTATAAGATTGCAACATCAGATTTTTTACTGCAGGGGAATGCCGGATTAGCCTTACTAACACAAGTGCCTGAATCTCAGATAACACGTTATGAACAGGGGTTGCGAGATGTTATTGTTGAGTACATAAAAAATAATTCACCGGTAAGTGCTGTTATAGATAATCGTTGGAAAAGAGATGACAGTAGTAAGATTGACCCTAACTTAGAAAAAGAGTTAAGAAAGGGATTTAAAAATTAATTAATAAAATTCGTTGACGGCATATCAAAAGAAAAATAATTGCATACATTGTAGTTAAGCGATTTTTGTGAAGTTAAATAATTTCTTCATTTATTGCCTTTTGGGCACACAAGATCAAAATTTAAATCCGTATGCTTAATTTATAAAAAGGAGCAACAGTTGAACGAAATTGGCAGATTAGATGGTGATGATCGTAAAGAGTTAAATGAGATATTAGATTCGATCTTTAACTGTCTTGATAAAAATAACTTAGAAGAAGCTCAGAATATATTGATAAAAATATCTAAAACACCGAATTATTTTATTCGTGAATATTTAGGAAAAAGTTTAACAGATTACAGTAAGAAAACTAAGATGAAAAAGATCATCAAACCTATGCTTAAGCACAGAATATATGGTGTAAGAGCAACTGCATTATTCTATTATTATGACCTAGATAGAAACAGCCCTGAAAAGATTTTTAAATTATTAGAAAAAACATTTGATAGCGTACCATGGGAAGTTGAAAGTGTGATAAATGAAATGTGGAGACATTATCCTGATTTCATGAAAGAGAATATTGTTAAATGGATCGATTCAGATGATTCTCAAAAACGTGCTCTTTCTTTTCATGGTATGGAGAATATAGCAAAATCTGATCCTGGCTTTATCATGGAATTTATCAGCAAAGCAATCGATGACGATAAAATTGAAGTTCAGAAAAAGATCACTCATATTCTTACACAAGTAGCCAGAGCTAATCCTATTGTTGTATTCCCATATATTAGGGAATGGCTTTCTTTGGGCTCAGAAAAGAGAATTAAAACTATCTGGGTTTCTATGAAAAAATTGGCTAACATTGTTGTTCAAAGAAGTAGAAGAGACAAATCGGAAGAATTTGTTCTACTAACAAAGCAAACCATCAATGATTGGACAAATGATGAGAACGAGAATGTCTCGAACATGGGTGAGAGATTATCTTATATAGTAAATAGATAACATTTAATTAAAATGAAAAATAATATTTCCATAAAATTGTTAGTATTATTTATTGCTATTGTTTTATGGTTCCATCAAATACTTATTAAAGAACACACAATTGAAATTGATATTCCTATTAAATTAATTGATACTCCACAAAATTTGATTCCAGATTCTTCTAGATTACCAGAAGTTACAGTAAATATTAGTGCAACAGGCAAAGACATCCTTTTATTCCAATTTTCAAGGAAATCTTTTCAGATAAACACATCTCATTTTCGTTATGGGAAAAATCAGATAAACCCGAAAGCTGATCAACTTATCTATTCTAACAAGATAGATCTGAAGATAAACTCAATTGATAAAACTGAAGATTTTTTTATAAATATGGATAAACTTGTTGAAAGAAAAAAAATACTAAAGATTCAATATTCTTCTGCAAATGATGAGGAATTCTTTATTAAAAATAAAATTAAGAATGAAAATAGAAAAATTACTATAAAAGGACCTCTTGCATTATTGAATGAAGTCGAATATATTCTTACAAAGAAAATCTCAAGTAAAATGATCGAAGATGGGAAACTGACAGCAGAATTGATCTCACCAGATCCCAAGATCGAACTTCAAAAAGATAAAATAGAATTTGAGATAACAAACACAAAGATAATACAGAGAACCATTTCACTGATTCCTATTAAATATCCAGACGCAGAGCATATCACAATAATTCCACAGAAAGTTTCTGTTATGGTTAGCGGACCAAAAGAGATAGTAGAGCAGCTTAGTACTAGCTCGATTACAGCAAACTTAAATACATCAATTTTGAAAAAAGATTTTGCAAATGTATCATTCGAAGTTCCATCAGGTGTTAAAATTATTGAATATACTCCTCAAAGAATTCAGGTCATCCAGAATGATCGGCAATGATAAAAAAGAACATTTTAAAATATTAGCCTTTGAGACCTCGTGCGATGATACATCGGTTGCAGTAATTAATTCAGATTTTAGTGTAGATGTAAACCTTATATCATCTCAAACAACTCATGAAGATTTTGGTGGTGTAGTACCTGAATTAGCTTCCAGATTACATCTAAAAAATATTATGCAATTAACTCAAGCTGCACTTTTAAAAGCTGAGATATCATTTGAAGATATTGATGCAATTGCAGTATCTGTAAATCCAGGATTAATTGGAGCTTTGCTGGTAGGTGTTTCATTTGCAAAGAGTTTGGCATATGGCCTAAATAAACCACTAATTGCTGTAAATCACATGCTTGGACATATCTATGCAAACCGTATCTATAACCCACAACTCATGCCTCCATACTTGGCTCTTGTTGTCTCAGGTGGTCATACCGAACTTGTTGATTTTAAATCTATGGATGATTTTGAAGTTATTGGAAAAACACGTGATGATGCAGCTGGAGAAGCTTTTGATAAAGTCTCTAAATTGCTAGGATTAGGCTATCCCGGAGGACCACTTATCGATAAGTTATCTAAAAAGGGAAATCCCAAATTTCATCACTTTCCAAGGGCACTCAATAGAAAGGATAATTTTGATTTCAGTTTTAGCGGATTCAAGACATCAGTTAGGAATTATCTGGCGAGTAAAGATACAAAATTTATTCAGGAGCATATCGCTGACATTACAGCATCTGTACAAAAAGCTATTGTTGATAGTTTAGTTTCTAAGACAATTTCATATGCAAAAAGATCTAATGCAAAAACAATAATTGTAGCTGGTGGAGTTTCTGCTAACAGTTTATTACGTAGCGAGATATCTGAACAAGGTAGTTCTATTGGAGCGAAAGTTCACTTCCCTGCATTAGAATATTGTATGGATAATGCTGCAATGATAGGAGCTGCTGCAATTGAAAAATTTCAGAAAAGTGAATTTGCAGATCTATCATTAAATGCTTTTTCTACAAAAGGTATCAGAAATATTTAATACAGCATTCTATCAGCAATAAAATATATATTATTCATTAATTTCAAATAAATCCACTTGACCTGCAAAGTACATAAAATTTTCTAAAAATAAATAATAAGTAATATTGATGCTGGGATGGCACAGATGGTAGCGCAACTGATTCGTAATCAGTAGGTCGGGGGTTCGACTCCCCCTTCCAGCACCATTGATTATATAACACTTCATATAACGTAAATCAATTATAATGGACATGTACAGCTTTTTAGTGTTTTGTTATTTGTTTTGTTTCATTTTGATATCTTTTTATCCAATTTCAAATTATTTTAAAATATTTGTTGCACATTTGTTGCATAATATCATTTTTGTCTTTGGAGGTGGTTATGAATAATCAAATACCAAGTATTCTTAAACAACTTAATAATCATAACAAAGGCTATAGGATAAAATTAAGACATCGGAAGAATCCAAGTAACTTATATCGACTTTATTTAGATTACTGGGATGGAAACAGAAGACATACTGATAACCTGAAACTATATATATCTGGAAAAGGGATTGATATTGTAACAGATAAGAATACTTTAAAATTAGCATTAACAATCAGAAACAAAAAAGAATCACTTCTTCTTGAGAGCAATACGGGAATTGCCTTTTCCTCTTCAAAAGATATAGTAAATTTTATTGAGTTCTTCAAAACATTTTCAGAAACAAAAAAAGATACAAACTATCGGATTTCACATGATCATTTTAAAAGATTCTTTAAAAATGATTTCATTGATATAAAAAAAATTGATTATGAAATTTCAGAAGATTATATGAACTACTTACTATCGCTTAATATTACACGTTATACAGCTCAACATTATCTAGCAGCCTTTAAAGCAACATTGAACCATGCGATTAAACTAAGATTAATTGACTATAATCCTGCTAATATGTTAACTATTAAATATGAGAGAAAAAATATTGAACGACTTACAATAGAAGAATTACAGGATCTTATAAAAACAGATTGTAAATATAGAGATTTAAAATCCGGTTTTCTTTTTGCATGTTTTACAGGATTACGAATTTCAGATATCCGAAATTTAAAATTTTCTGATATTGTTGATGATCATATTAAGATTATTCAACAGAAGACAAAGACAGAAACAGACACTAAGTTACATGGTACTGCTAAAATGTTACTTGATGAACAAAGAAATAATAAGAAAGATGATTATGTTTTTCATATTCCTCATGGTGGAAAGACATCAAAAAGATTAAAAGCTTGGATATTAAAAGCAGGAATAAAGAAAAAGATAACATTTCACTGCTCAAGACATACTTTTGGATGTTTATTAACTGAAAATGGGGTAGATGTATTTACAGTAAAAAAGATAATGACCCATAAAGATATTAGAACCACACTCCAATATGTAGAAAAGGTAGATAAAACAAAAGATCAAGCAATTGATAAGTTACCTGTATTATAATAAAAATATCTTTGTTCTAACTCAAGTATTGAGTAGCTTATCTAAGCAACAATACACTGCACACCCCTTATTGACTTAACCAACACTAATCTATAATAGAATTGTATGGATTGGCTATATTCAATTTAGTATCTGTACATTCCCTCTTTAACGTTAACAATTGTTAACAAGATAATTAAGCATATTTACTTTATAGATGATGCCTTCTAAGTTTAACTCAAATTAAGTATAGTACGCATGACTTCTTAATTTAAAAAAGTAGGGGGGTATAGCCTTTAAGCTAACGTACTTCTAAATATCAAAATAGCATTGCTTTATATAGTCTGTTATTGGTTCTTCATATGAGTATTAAAACCTTTAGTAGTTTGATCACTTTCTCACGTGTGTTATGATAGTAACATATTCTGATATATTCAGTCGTGTGTATGATGTTTGCATATTACTATATTACTCATGTGTGTATAGTGTCAGAATACTCGCGTATATTAGTGTCGGAATATTACTTAATTTTTGCACTAAAATCAGCTTTTATATGGGCTTGTAAAAATTCCCTTTTTATAAGAGCCAGAAACTCATTTATTGATAATGCTCAACCCTACTTTTTTTATGTGTAAGAAAACTTTTTTTATCAACACGTAAAAACTACCTTTTAATTAACAGACCTTAACTCAACTCTTAAATCAGTTACTCTGAAATATACTTCCCTTTTATTGTGTAACAAAATTACTCTTATTTACATTGATTATATAGAGGATACAGAGAACGGTAAGGATAGTAAAGCAGTATTATCACTAATTTATGATTATCGGCTGTTACAGAGCTTTTAAACATAGCTTAACGACTGTTTTGAATAAAACTAAGGTGGCATCCAGTCTTGGGTAGTGCCCATCCTTTGTATTTGATTATAGTGTACACAGAACTTTTGAGAAAAATCGATTTTAAGGCAATCTAACTTGTTATTAGTATTTTTTGAATGATAAGTTTATATTTCTGCTATAAAGCATAAGTTGTTAATATAAATAGATTCACTTTAATGGGTAAATAATGTTAATAGAAAATACACGTACGGACGCAACTTGTAGACCTATATATAAAACCAGTAGTTAAATTTAAAGATTATGTGTTTTGAGATCGTTTAGGAAAGAGTTAATATGATGAATCGAAGCAAGATAATCATTGTCTTTTTCTATAATTTCCCAAGAAGCCTTTCTATATCTATAAGTCCTATTTTCAGAAATAGGAATTTTCAGCGGAAAATTCCGTTTAGCAAGATTTAAGACTAATGTCCCACCACAGTTTGTTGCTTGTAATGTTTGGCGTGTGCGGTGCTCTTCTTGCTTCTCTTTCATTCATAGCACTGACACGTTTGTTACGCCCAAATACTCAAAAAATCACCGATAACATTTTATTTACTTCAATCATCATAAAGTTACTTTACAGAAAGAGCGGATTCGTAATTCTCCAGATTCTCCCAAGACAATAAACTGATTTGTTTAAGTGATTCTAAATTTTCTGAATTCCTTTCTTTTACAAGATGATCCAATTGCGGTTTCCAAGCTTGAGATAATAATTCTCGCTTCTTAAAATCAAAATGAAACATATAAAGTATAAGACCTAAATAACCAAGCCAATCAGGGAATTTACAATTCGTTGAAATAAAATCAATTGAAACCTTTGATATTTCTTCGGTAAAATTAGTTTCCATTTCTTCTGACCAATTTTTTATTTTCATTTCTTCGTATGAGTTTTTACAAATTTCCCAATTAATTAATTTTGGAAGTGATCCTTGTGCAATTTTCATAAAGCCAAATCTTATTTCTGAATTACCACAAGTTGTACAATATAGTTTCCAGCAGAAGTTCTTCTGGGAAGCCATAACGCATAATTCTTCAAATAAGTTTAGAGAATGATTAGATTTTTCCTCTTCCAATTTAACTATTTCTTCCTTCAAAAATTCATATTGCTCCCAACCATATGGAGTAAGAGCACAGATTTCTCCAATTTCACGAAAATACATTTCTCCAAGAGACCACTGTATTTCGATCAATAAATCTAAATCAATATCTAAATAGCCAGTAATGTCAAAAGTATAAACAGTATTGTCTTCCCAACAAGATTGGTGATTCCCAATTGCAATAATTACTTCTTCTTGTTGTTTCTTATTTATCATAATTATTTTACTTTTACCTGACCATTCATCAACATTGGTAAAAGCCAATCTCGAAGTTCTGTAAGTTGTTGGTTTTGTTTATCAATATTGTCTATTTTCATTAACATTGGCTTGATAATTTGTGAGAAATATTTTATTA
>JABIME010000345.1 GCA_018654125.1 Candidatus Cloacimonadota bacterium | reverse complement strand
TTACTGGAAGTAATCTTTTTGGAGTTTTTGAAGATCGATCCATGCTAGTTTTTTCCAACTTGGATTTCTTAGTAGTGCACTTGGATGATACGAAACATAGGTTTTTATACCTCTGAAATTATATGTTTTTTCTCTAAAAGCTTTTAGTGTTTGATCAATTTCTAACAATGTAACAGCTGCTACTTTACCAAGCATTAGAATTAATTCCGGTTGAATTACTGATATTTGTTCATCTAAGTATGGAAGGCAGGCACTTTTCTCTTCGGGCAATGGATTACGATTTTCAGGTGGACGACATTTTACAATATTGGCGATGTAAACATCTTCTCTAGAAAGCTTTATAGCGCTAAGCATTTTCGTAAGAAGCTGTCCTGATCTTCCAACAAAAACCTTTCCTAATTTATCCTCGTCGGCACCAGGACCTTCCCCAATAATCATAAGCTTGGCATCAGCATTGCCATTCCCATAACAAAAATTAGTACGTTTTTCATGTAAAATGCAATTTGTACAATTTTTATATTTTTCTTCGAGTCCTTTTAATAATTCTGTTTTATCAATTTGAATTGTGGGTTTAATAAAAATATCTTGAATGCCTGATATTTTCAGATATTCAAGATATTGTTTTACAGCTTTATTATACAATTGTTTCTCAATAAATTATGTTACATCTTCTTCATCGTCTTCAACTTCTACAACGTAATCAGGAATCTCATTTGCTGCAATATGTTCTAAAGCAGTTGTAGTTAATTTACCCTGTAATGTTCTTTTAACTGTAAATGGTAAATTACTAATTCTTTCCGCTTCTAAGTTTGCTAGAAGCAGGAAGAGATATGTCATATTATTATCTTCTAAAAATTTTTCCACAATACGTGAGTCACCTTTATTACTCATCTATCCTCCATAATAATTTTCAATATTTATATATCTTTCAATTTTATTTTCTTCAGCTTTTATTATCGTTTCAATACTTTTAACAGCTGCTTCAAGTTCATCATTTATAACCAGATATTCAAAATCCTTTATCTCTTTTATCTCTTTTTCTGCAGATTCTAACCTAACTTTTATCACTTCATCAGAATCAGTTCCCCTTCCTCTAAGTCTCTTCAGCCACACTTCTCTTGATGGGGGAAGAATGAAGATTGTTACTTGATCAATATCTGAATTCATGATCTGCTTTGCACCCTGTACATCAATATCCATGATGATATGGTTATTTTTGAGTACGCTATTAATATAACTTTTAGAAGTTCCGTACCAATAACCATGAACAATTGCAGATTCAAGAAAATCACCCGATTTTTTCATTTCTAGAAATTTCTCTTCCGAAATAAAATTATAATTAACTCTATCAATTTCGTTGATACGAGCTTTCCGCGTTGTAAATGATACCGAATACTTCACCTCATTATTATCAGCTAATAATTTTGTAAATATCGCTGTTTTTCCACCTCCGGAAGGAGAGATGAGAATAATGAGAAATTTTCGTTTATTTTGGCTATTCAAAATTTATTACTTTTAGCTATTTATAAGTTTCTTATATTTTTCTGCATTCAGCAGATCTTCAAGTTCATCCATATCGGTTAGTTTAACTTTCATGATCCAACCATCTCCAAAAGCATCATTATTAATTGCTTCGGGTGTATCTTCAAGGTCTTCGTTAATTGCAATAACTTCACCTGTAATTGGTGAGAGAATATCTTCAACAGCTTTTACAGCTTCGATAGAGCCAAAACCCTCTCCTCTTTCAAGATCATCTCCAACTTCTGGAAGTTCAACATAAACAATATCACCTAGTTCGTGCTGAGCATAGTCCGTAATACCTATCACAGCCTCATCACCAATAACTTCTATCCACTCATGGGTTTCTGTATAAAGTAAATTATCTTTAACCATTATTTCCCCCGATATTTTTTTGCGTTATGCATTCAAATAGCGTTATTGTGTCAAGTCAAGTTTTGCAATATAAAAGTCTTTAATAATATTATTATATAATACAACTATTCAGGAAAAGAAAATTCCTTATTTTCGAAAAGCTCTAAGCATGCATTTGCCACTTCCTCATCATACAATACTCCTTTATTAGAAGCTATCTCATTCAATGCAAATTCTATACCCAAAGAAGGTCTGTAAGGACGATGCGAGGCAATAGCTTCCACAACATCTGCAACAGAAATAATTTTAGCTTCTATTAGAATTTCATCATCTTTAAGTCCTTTAGGATAACCACTTCCATCTTTTCGTTCCTGATGTTGCAGAACAATTTCTGCTACAGGCCAAGGAAAATTTATAGTTGATAAGATCTCAAATCCCGCCATTGGATGCGTCTTTATAAGATCGAATTCTGCAGTGGTTAATTTACCAGGTTTACTCAGGATTTCTGATGGTACATAAATTTTACCAATATCATGAACAATCGCTGCAATTCGCAAGCCATCAGCTTTAGTTTTATCCATTTCCATCTTTTTAGCAATAGCACTTGCCAGAAGCGAAACCCTTCGTTGATGTCCAGCTGTATAAGGATCTCTTTTCTCTACTGCAGAAACTAAACCATTCACTGTCTCTTCCATTAATTTCTTTAGTCGAGAGAAACTGTCTTTAAGTGCAGTAATATCAATAGAGACACCCAAAAGCACATCAGGGATATCGGGTGAATCTAGGGGAACCTTGGTTGTTTGGAACCAGATCTCTTTGCCATCATCCAGAACAATTGATTCTTCAGGTATTAGCACTTTTTTCTTACCCTTTATCACATTCAGGTCATCATTTGCTATGTTATCCAGATCTATTTCTCTAATCTTTGATCTTGCAATTAATTCTTTATCAGTTTTACCTATCATCTTTTTTGGAGTTGTATTGTAAAGATTTGCAACTGAGTCATTTACCATTAAATATTTTCCACTTTTATCTTTAACGAAAATATTGTTAGGAACCGTATCGATAACCTTTAACAAGAAATTTCTATTTCTTCTTAATCTCTTTTCCATTTTAGATTTATAAAAAGCCATCTCTATTGTTGCACGCAACTCTCTATCTTCAAATGGTTTTATAAGATAACCAAAGGGTGATGATTCAGCAGCCTGCTCCAAAATATTGTCATCAGCGTATGCTGTTAAAAAAACTATAGGTATTCCAAAATCGCGATAGATCTGTTTTGCTGCTACAATACCATTTATGCTGCCCTCTATCATTATATCCATTAAAACCAGATCCGGTTTAAGCTCTTCTGCTCTGCGAATCGCTTTTTCACCACTGGCAATTATTTCGGGGACATTATATTTGAATTTTACTAAAGTATTTTTTATATCTTCTGCAATTATCTTTTCATCTTCAACTATAAGTATTGTTTTCAT
>JABIME010000344.1 GCA_018654125.1 Candidatus Cloacimonadota bacterium | reverse complement strand
TCATGCGTAGATTCCAAGAAATGAATATGATGAATCAGCCTGATGGTGGAATGGATATGCTTAAAAATCATACTCTTATCGTGAATCCTGAAAACGATACTATCAAAAAGATACTGGCATTAAATGAAAAAGGTGAAACAGAAAAAGTTGAGCTTCTTACGAATCATATTCATGATCTTGCAATGTTAGAGCAGAAAAGATTTTCAGGTAAGGAACTTCATACATTTATAGAGAATGCAAATAAAGTTTTGGGAATGATTAAGTAAGATTATATTTGCAAAGCACTTTGATAAAATTGTAAAATAATCTCGTTACACGGCTCCTGCTGCGTAACGAGATTATAATTTTGGAGCAGATTCAATTATATTGCAAGAAACTTAATATTTTAATAGATCAGATTCAATTAATTTATGAGTTGAGTTTAAAGCTTCAATCAATTTATAAAACTTATCATCATAAACTTTACCAGTCCACTCATCCATCCAGAATTTTTTTAATTCAACTGCAATGCAACATGCTGAATCAGGGAAATTATTATGGATCCAGCGTGAGAAATGTCCCCCCGGAAATTTTACATTAGCTCTTACATCTAGCTGTTTCCCAAAAAAATCAAACTCAGTGAGCTTATACCTGATTTTATCAACTAACGGAAACCATTTTTCTAGCATATTGCTTGTTCCAAGGTTGATCTCTGGATTCAATATTGGGTCTTCAAATTCAGAATTCTCACCCTTTCTATGATGATTGTATGAATGAATGTCATAAACAAAAAAAATACCAAATTTCTTTTCTAATCGCCTAAAATAATCTTTTGCAGAAGAATAAAAATTATTATATTTTTCAATGCTTCTTGAAATTAATTCATCTGAAGGTTTTTCTTTTCTTGTTCGCAATCCCCAGGCATCTTTTGGCTCCAAATATATGCACTTTTCTACCGAGCGATTCAGATCAACTTCAAAACGGCTGGTTTTTCCAATTATTGTATTGGAACATAACTCTGCAAAACGCTCTGTATAGGGGTCTTCTTCCATCAAGCGAATACTTTCTGAGACAGCAAGATTTCTACTTATCTCTAAAGAAACATCGTGCCCATTATGAATTGCTGCGCAAACAATTGGTGAATTATATTTGAAATTAAATTCAGCTAATTGATCCATAAATTCTTAAATCCTGTTTTAGATATATTCTAGATTTCAAGTTCACTTAGTTCACCTTTAGAAGATGAGCTTTAAGAGGACAATTCATACTAAAAAACAAATATTCTATAAAATTTATTCAACCATCAATTCAACATTGTCATCAGGTTCAGAGATGATTACAGCTTGATCTTTGAAATATTTATTAGCAACTTCTCTTATTTGAGCAGGAGTTATCTTCTTATAAATTTCAGAAATTCTATCAATGTAATCATAGCCAAAACCTATTGATTCATAATATGTTATGTAATATGGAAGTGAATTATCATTAAGCATTGCTTTCATCATTTTCACAGTTTCATCAATGGCACTGTTTATCTCTTCTATTGGAACATCTTCATTCATGAGCTTTGTAAATTCATTTACCATTACTTGTGTAAGTTCATCTTTTTTATCAATTGATGTTTGACTGTATAAATTAAATGAACCGAAATTTTCTGAATAGTCGTATTGAGGAAAAGCAAAATATGCCAAATTATTTGTTCCACGAACTGCCAGGTGAAGTCTTCCACGAGATCCTGACAGAATCATACTTATCAGGTTCATTGCATAAAAATCATCTGATGCAAGTTGGGGTGCGGGACAGTAGATGTTAAGGTTAACTTGTTCAAAATCATATTTATTTAGGAAATTACCGCTTTTATTTGGAATTTCTGTAAAACTTTTTTCTCCCTTTATCTTCTTATTTGGTATATTCTTTTTAATATCTAACGCTATCTCTTCAGCTTCATTCTTGGTAAGATCACCAAAAAGAGTTACAATCATCTTACTTGAATTGAAATAAGTATTATATAATTCTTCAAGATCATTTTTAGTAAGTGCAAGAATGATATCTGTTTTTACTTCTTTGGAAACTCCAGCTCGTGATTCACCAAATAATGTTGATTTAACATAATCGTCATGAGCTGTTGTTGCACGACTTTTAGAACGCTTATAATTTGCATTCACTTCTTCTTTAGCAAGAGTGATCTCTCTATCTTCGAAAGTAG
>JABIME010000343.1 GCA_018654125.1 Candidatus Cloacimonadota bacterium | reverse complement strand
TGCAAAATTAAAACCTTCTCCAAATTCAATTCCTTTCACCGCTCCAATAGAGATGATTGCTTTAGCCAGATTTGCATCAAGTTTTTCAAAAACTGGATCTCCCAAACCTGCAGGAATATTAGTTATCTTCACTTCAACAATCCCACCAACAGAATTCCCTTCATTTTTTATATCTGTTAGATGTTTTGTAAGTTCATCATAATTTGTTCTATCATGCCATGATAACTCGTTTTGAAAAGAATGATCAATAACAGTCGTTTCAATTATACCGATCTTAATCGGATAGATATTAATATTTATATCTTTAAGAATATCTTCAACCAAGCCGGCAGCAGCAACTCGTGATAGAGTTTCTCTTCCAGAAGCTCTACCTCCACCACGATAGTCATAAATTTTGAATTTACTAAAATATGAAAAATCGGCATGTCCTGGACGGAACAAATCTTTTAAATGCTCATAATCTTTTGTGTGTGCATCTTCATTGTAAACAAGTAAACATATTGGCATACCGGTAGTTTTACCTTCGAAAACACCAGATAAAACCTGAATTTCATCTTTCTCTTTTCTAGAAGATGAATATGTTCCAACTCCGGGTTTACGCTCATTAAGTGCTTCTTGAATTCTATCTAATGGGAACGTAATACCTGGCTTTACATCCTCAATAACAACACCAATCGCCTTCCCATGACTTTCACCAAAAGTTGTAATTCCAAAATACTTATCATAACTATTAGATTTCATAATTTTTCCTATTTACTTAACTGCGGATATGATTGAATAGATCGGTTCAATGTCAAATAAAACCTTTCCAATTTGAGCTTATATAATTTCAAAAAAAGATAATTTGACAATATTCAGAGATTACATCTCATCGGCGTACATATTTTGTGAGGAGGAATGATGAATTTAATGGTTTTAGCAGCTGACGTTCCAGTGGAGACCAGCTTGTTCTCGATAGCTTCGAAAGGTGGTCTTTTAATGATAATTCTTTTTATCATATCAATCGCAGCGCTATCAATAATAATTGGGAAGCTGATACAGTTAAAAAGGTCACAAAGCAAGGAAGAGGAATTTTTGCAGGAAGTTTATGGCTACTTAGGTGAAAATAGACTTGAAGTTGCAATTCGTGCATGTGATGATAGAACCAGCAGTCCGATAGCCAATATAATTGCCAAAGCAATAAGTGTTTTAGATAGGGGAATGGATGATACAAAAGAGGCAATTGAGTTATCTGTAAATAAAGAGATCCATCGCTTAGAAAAAAATCTGGGAACGCTTGCTACTTTTGCTGCTGTTGCACCTCTTATTGGTTTTTTAGGAACGGTAACCGGTATGGTTAAAGTTTTCATGAGATTAGGTGAAACCGGTGGAGGAGTTGATATAAGCTTATTAGCTAATGGTATTTGGGAAGCCTTGATAACTACGATTGGTGGATTAACTGTTGGAATTATCACAATTCTTTTTTATAACTATTTGGTTGGTAAGGTTGAAGATCTTGCTCATGAATTAGAAGAAAATACAAATGAATTTATCTACAATATTAGAGGTATTAAGGATGATAATTAAAACGAGAAAAAAGCGAATCTCATCTATAGGCTTGATCTCGTTCACAGATGTTATCTTTCTCTTGCTTATTTTCCTTTTGATCTCTTCAAACTTTATTACACACTCAGGTATCAAGGTAGATCTGCCCGGTTCAAATTCCCAACAAAATGAGTATAATAAAAATATAAGCATAACTCTCACCAAAAATAATGAGATCTTTATTAATAATGAAGTAGTAGGCTGGGAAGAGCTTCCGGAAGTATTGAACAGAAAACTTATAGAGGATCCAGAACAGGTTGTTGTAGTTAGAGCAGATGAGACAGTAGAATTAAAAAATGTTGTGAAGCTTTTAGATATTGCCAAATTATCGGGTACAAACAGATTCTTCATTGCTACAGAAATTCAAGTTGAGGACGCTGAATAAATAAAATGAGCGAAAAAAATATAGGAATTCTTTCATCAATAATTTTCCATATAGTTTTAATTGGAATTGCTATATTTATCCATTTCTCAATTCTACCAGAAAGCGTTTATAAACGAATTGAGTACATTGAATTTGGTTTTGATGAAAGTGCAAATAACGAAAGATATATCTCACCTTCATTGCAGCCTTCTAAAACTTCTGATGCAGAGGATTTTGGCAGATTGAGTAATTTGATACCCAAGAAGGTTGACCTTCCCAAAACATTCTCTAAATCAGAAGAACAGGTTTATATCCCAGAGCATACAGAAACAGCTTTTAACCAACTCGACATGAACAAAAAAATTGGAAATTCCCAAACAAAAATTAAAGCAGAAATTGATGAAGAGATTATTAATAAATCTGAGATAAATGATGTTAAGGATACTTCAACACTTACGAATGATGACTATCTAAATTCAATTTCAAATAGACTTTTTGGAGAAAGTGAGAGTAACTCACGATATATTTTGGAAGGCGAGATCATGAATAGAAGGATTGAGAACAAGATTCTTCCTTCTTACCCAGAAAATGTGCAGCAAAATGCTAAAGTAAAAATTAAATTTGATGTGCTGCCGGATGGCTCGGTTACAAATATAATAATAATTCAAAAGGCTGAACCTGGATTGGAGTTTAATAGTCTGAACGCAATTAGCCAATGGAAGTTCAATCCAATTTCTCAGGATATTATTCAAAAAGGTGTAATCACCTTTATTTACGAGTTGAAATAATTTAGGGAAAAATTAATGAACAGAGTATTAACAATAAACTCACTTCAAGAAGCCAAACAAGAACTTGAGAAAATAAAAGTATCTTCTCAAGGCGTTGAAGTGATGGCTCCAAAAGCGATTGGACTTTCTATAAAACTCACCAATGTGAAGTTAGGAGCAGCTAATATCCTCAAGCAGGAAATGCTTTCGATTGGTGGAGATGCTGCTGTTGAAAGAGGTGTAGTAAACGGCAAAATAGAAATTAGCGATATGATCCTTTTGGGAAATCTTGATAAAATTAAAAAGCTGGTAAAAAAGCTGAATTATCAGACAATTTTTGGATTACCGGAAATAAAAATAGACTTAATTAATATGATTAATGAATTAGAAAATGCCAACTCAAAGGTACTCAATTGCAACGGAACAAAGCTTGAATTAAATGAAACAAAAATAATGGGAATCCTTAATGTTACACCCGATAGCTTTTCTGATGGGAATAAATATTTTGATGTAGATAGTGCTGTTAAGCGTGCATTAATAATGATTAGTGAAGGTGCAGATATTATTGATATCGGTGGTGAATCTACAAAGCCAGGAGCTGTAAAAATAAGTGCTGAAATAGAGTTAGAACGTGTAATTCCAATTATTAAAGAATTGCGGAAAAATTCTAATATTCCAATTTCTATAGATACTACTAAAGCGGTTGTTGCACATGAAGCATTCTCAGCAGGAGCTTCCATATTAAATGATATAAGTGCTTTGCAATTTGATGCTAACATGATTAAAGTTTTGCAGAATTTCCTTGAAATTCCAGTAATTTTAATGCATATGCAGGGAGCACCTGAAACGATGCAGAAAAATCCGCATTATGAAGATGTTATCGAGGAGATTCTTTTATTTTTTAAGCAGAGAATTGATTTCTGTGTAAAAAATGGAATTAATAAAGAGCGATTAATTATTGATCCTGGAATTGGTTTTGGAAAGAGGCAGGAAGATAATCTGGTAATTTTACAGAATCTTTCTGAATTCAAATGCCTTGGAATTCCTATATTATTGGGTGCTTCACGTAAAAGTTTTATTGGGAAGATCTACAATTCTAATGCTGCAGATAGGCTTTCGGGAAGTCTTGCTTCTACAGCTATTGCGTTCCAAAACGAAATTGAAATAGTACGAGTTCACGATGTGAAAGAGCATAATGATTTCTTGAAAGTGATGAGAGAAATAAGGAAAATTAAATGAGTATATTTATACCTAAGATCGCAGATATAATTGATATAATTGTGGTTGCATTTATTTTATACAGAGTGTTTGTTTTGTTAATGAAAAGTGGTGGCTACCAGATGTTGTTGGGTTTGTTAGCTGTATTTATGATCTATCTCACGGCTTCGTTGCTGAAGCTAAATATGATGACCTCAATTCTTACTGTTTTTAAGGATTATTGGATAATTATTTTCATAATTTTATTCCAATATGAGATTCGGAATTTATTTGCTCGTATTGCTCAAACTCATGATATGAGAACGCTTTTTCAAAGTGCTAAAAAATCGTTTTACTCTCCTTTGTTAAATGCGGTTTCAATTATGTCTTTTAGGAAAATAGGTGCGCTGATTATTATCGAGAACAAGAGGAAATTAGATAGCTCGATAGAGAGCGGAGAAATTATTGATGCTCAAATCTCAGTTAAATTACTGCTAACAATTTTTAATAATAAAACGATACTTCATGATGGTGCAGTTATTGTTAGAAATGAACGATTATATGCTGTGAAAGTTGTGTTACCACTTTCTGAAAGTGTAGAATACTCTCAAAAACTTGGAACACGTCATCTTGCAGGAGTTGGAGTAACGGAGAATAGTGATGCTTTCTCTATAATAGTTTCGGAAGAAACAGGTAAAATATCAGTTGCAAAAAATGGAGTGCTTCAAAGCGGATTAACAATTGATGAACTTTCTCAAAGGATAAAGGATGAAACATCCTGATAGACCTTTCTTAATTGCAATAACTGGTGGAATCGCTTCAGGTAAAACAGTTGTTTCAAAATGGTTTGAGGAACAACAATTCCAGGTGATTTATGTCGATAAAATTGGGCATGACTTATTTAATGAAAAATATTTTATAGATCAAATTGAGAAAATTTTTGGAAATGACTTAATAATTACCGGCTCTGTTGATCGTGAGAAACTTGGAAGAATTATTTTTGATTCAGCAGAGAAAAGAGAAATGTTGAATAAACTTTTACATCCCAAAATCATAAAAAGAATGAAGCAAATTATGAGGACAAGTTCGCAACAAATCTTAATCTTTGAAATTCCACTTCTTTTTGAAAATGGTTTACAAAAATTATTTGATCTAACAGTTAATATATCTGCAAAAGAAGATCTTAGAATAAAAAGAATAGTTAATAGAAATGAAATTACTAAAGAAGCTGCTCAAAAAAGAATTTACTCTCAAATGTCTGATTTAGATAAGAAGAAGCTAGCAGATATTAATATTTTAAATAATGCAGATATCAAGGATTTAATTTTACAATTGGAAAAACTCAAATCAACAATTCTAAATTCAAAAAAAAATAGTAATAAATAATTGGAGGAAATGTGAAGTTTAGACATATAGCATTCGTAATAATAGTATTAAGTATTGTAATTGGTGGAACGCTTCTTTATAAGCCTGTTCCAAAACATAAAACAATCTTACACCCGGAATTTATAGAAACACCTCACGGTGGGAAAATTAAAAAAGAACCAAAGGCGTTGCCGAATGAGTGGTTTGGTTATCAGCGAGCTTATCCACATTATAAAATTAATCATGAAGCATACTTAGAAGGTTTACAGCAAGCTACAGAATTGCATTCTCAAACTAGAGAAGGTCGTGAATATAATTGGGAATTAGCAGGTCCAATTAATGTTGGTGGTCGTATTACAGATCTTGCAATTCATCCATCCAGTCCCGAAACATGGTATGTTGGTGCTGCTTCAGGCGGAATCTACAAAACCACAGATGAAGGTGTTAATTGGGATAATGTTTTCACGGATGCACCAGTAATTTCCATTGGTGATTTGGCAATAGACCCAAATAATGAAGAAGTAATATATGCAGGAACCGGAGAAGCTAACTCTTCTAGCTTTAGTTTTGTAGGTAATGGGATGTATAAATCCGTTAATGCTGGTGGAAGTTGGGAACATATTGGCCTAGAAAATTCAGCTTATATTGGCAGAATAATTGTGGACCATTCAAATTCTGAAAGAATATTTGTAGCAGCAACTGGGAGCTTGTTCAGTCCAAATGAAGAGCGTGGGATTTACCGTAGTGATGATGGTGGAATCTCTTGGGATAGAAAATTATTTGTAACAGATTCAACTGCTGCAATCGATCTTGTACAGCACCCTACAAATCCTAATGTTTTGTATGCTTCAATGTGGGAACGTATGAGAGGTAGAGAATACCGTCGATCCGGAGGATATTCTTCGGGAATTTATAAGTCTGTTGATGGCGGTGATACATGGGATGAATTGGTAAATGGATTACCAGATCATGCAGGTGTAGGAAGAATTGGATTGGCAATTGCAAAAAGTAATCCGGAAGTATTATATGCATTTTATGATCAACATCCTGTAGGAAGTTATTCTTTTGAGGGGATTTTTAAAACTATTGATGGAGGAGCAATTTGGAATCAAACAAACGATAGTAACATCAGTGATATGAATTCCAGTTTTGGCTGGTATTTCGGACAGATCTGCGTTGATCCTTCCAATGAAAATAGAGTTTATGCAATGGGAGTTGCGCTATGCCGAACCGAAAATGGTGGTGATAGTTGGCAAATAATTGCTGATTATGGGAATATGGATGAAATTCATGTGGATCATCATGCCATGATAATTGATGAGTATACTGGCAGAATTGTAGAAGGGAATGATGGTGGATTATACACAAGCGATGATTATGGTGATAATTGGGATAAGATAGATAATATTCCGCTTACACAATTTTATGCAATTGAGATGGATTATCTGAATCCTGAAAGAATTTACGGTGGTACTCAAGATAACAGCACAATAAGGACTCTC
>JABIME010000043.1 GCA_018654125.1 Candidatus Cloacimonadota bacterium | reverse complement strand
AATTGTGATAGCTGTGCCACCAAATATTTACATTGTAGATTTTATTGACGGACAATTCCAAGCTGTTTGGCAAGGACTCTCTACTAAAACAAGCTCAAATATTATTGCATTTTCTGGTAAGACAGCTTCTCAAGATGCTTTTGTTATTACAAATACAGAAGAGAATGGAATTACAAGAAGTTCGCTAATTTCAGAAATGGAACAATTCACGGGCCCTTCTTCTCCTCAGTTTTTCACTGCTGCTCCTCTTGATTCTGTTTCGGTACATTTAAATTGGCAGCATTCCGATGCAAATTATTTTAATGTTTATCGCAAATTTGAAAATGATATAACACTAATTGCAGATAACGTACAGGATACCTATTTCACAGATAATTTCCTTAATACAGGAGATACGCTTTATTATCAAGTAACAGCTACTAATGCTTCATACGATCCGGTTGAAAGTCTTCCTACCACATGGAAGGTTGCTGTTCCATATTTTGCTCCTGAACTTGAAGAAATTAGAATGATCTCACACTATGAGATAAAACTAAGCTTTGATTTGGAAATTGATAATATTCAATCAGCAATTTTTTCTGTAGAGTTTGGAAGAGAGAAGATCTTTCCGATCTCTATAAATATGGTTGAGCAAAATACTGCCTTAATATTAAGATTCAGCACTCAATTTGATGAATTTAGCGATTACTTTTTGAATATTTCCAGCCTCACAGGCAAAACGGGTGTTCCCGTTTTTGTGGGCCCCTATTGGTTCCAATACCAAGAAGATATTACACCACCGGAGATGTTATATGCTAGTTCATCTAACATAAATACCGTTAACATTGTTTATAGTGAAGCATTAGACGAATTAGATGCTGAAGATATTAACAATTATACATTAGTTCTTCCTGCAGCAGATAAAAATAATGAAATAGAAAGTTTAGAATATTTTGAGAATGATTCGTGTTATGTAGCTATACAATTTAAGAGTGACTTAAAATACTCGAATCAGCCTTATTTTTTAAAAGTGAACAACATTGAAGACATAGCTGGCAATCTGATTTCTAATAGCGGTAATAAATGTCATTTCAGCTTGACATCTATGTTGGGTTTAAGAAATTTAAAACAATTGATAGTTTATCCGAATCCGCTTGATATCAGTAAAAGTATGATTGATAAAGTTAACTTCATCAATCTTCCTGCTGATATTTTGGGCAGGATCTGGATATATAATTTAGATGGAGAATTGATCTTTGAGAGCAAAGTGGGTCCTTATAACGTTGATGATCTGATGCCCTATTTCAGTTGGGAATGTAATAATAATTCCGGTAAAAGAGTTTCATCGGGAATATATTTTTATCTTCTAAGAATGGGCAAGGATTCACGCAAAGGTAAGATTATAATAATTAATTAGGTTACATAAAGGAGACGACCATGATTTCATTAGATTGGCAAGAAAGATTAAAAATGGACACCCAAGATTTTGTAGAGCGAAAATTACCAATGGGTAACTACGATATTGATATAGTTTATAACGCATATCCACAAAGAATTGACGGCAATATTCCAAATGCCGTTATTACACTGGTAGGAAAAACAATAGCAGCCAAAATTTATAAAGAAGCAGATAAATATTTTGATTTTTACGATTACATTTTGAAGAAAAAAGGTGAGCATGGCGGAATGATATTTGCCTATATCATGGCTCGCGCAATAAAGAAGCAACCGGTATTATTCCTAAATTATATAGAAGATTTTTTCTTTAATACTAAAGATCAAAAAATATGTAACCTTGTTATGGATAAAGCAATTTATCCACTACTCAAAAAAGATGCCTTAGTTCATATAGACCTGATATTAAACTGGGTGAAAAAAGATAACAAAATGCTCGAAGAGAGTATTTTTAAACTATTAAGTAAACTTATTGGAATGGATGCTAAGCTTATTGAACCTATCTTTAAAAAGTTGGAAACCTCCTGGTTATACGCAACTCCAAATATTGTAAAACTCAATTCCAAATTCCTAAAAGCTATCTACAAAAAGGATAAGAAGTTCTACCTGAATGTTTATAAAAATTATCAGGCAACCAGAAACCCGATCTTTGCAGAAATTCTTTGTGAAGCGATTTGTTGTTATAATGATAACATCCAAACAATTTGTGATACATGGTCACACAGCGGGAATATTCGAGTTAAAAAGATTGGATTACACGGACAGAAATTACTTAAAAGCAAAAAGGGAAAGAAATAATGGCGAACTATATTACAAAAGAGGGTATGCAGCGCCTTAGAAAACGTATGCAAGAGCTCATCAAGGAAAGACCAAAAGTAATAAAACAGGTTGTTACAGCACGTGAAATGGGAGACTTAAGCGAAAATGCAGAATACCATGCTGCTCGTGAAAGACAACGTTTTTTAGAAAATGAGTTTAACCGGCTTAAAGAAAGAGCGGAACAATTGCAGGTTATCGATCCTACAACCATCCCAAAAGATGCAGTTAGATTTGGTGCCAGAGTTTCAATAAAAAATCTTAAAGATAATTCACAAAGAAAAGTTCATTTAATCGGTGTTGATGAAGTATATGAAACTGACGATGAATATGAAAGAATTTCTATAATGTCACCTGTGGGAAAGCCGATGATCGGAAAGAAAGTTGGAGAAAAATTTATTGTAAATGCACCGATCGGTAAAAAAGAATTTGAAATATTAGAAATAAAGTAGATAAAGAGGAAAAAATGAAAAAGACTGATGAACTTAGAAAAAAACTAACTTATTCAAGAAAAAACTTCTGGAATGAAGCCTCAGTAAAAGAGCAGAAAGAAGCTCTAAATTTTTCTGAAGGTTATAAAAACTTCCTTGATGAATGCAAAACTGAACGTGAATCTATCGATTATTATGTGAAAGAATTAGAGAAACAAGGTTACAAAGAAATAGAAAAAGCAAAAAAAGCAAAAAAAGTTTTTCGGATTTCAAGAAATAAAAATGCTGGTATTGCCATTATTGGAAAGAAGCCCATTTCGGAAGGCGTAAATTTAATAGTATCGCATATCGATGCACCACGAGTTGACCTGAAGCAAAACCCTCTTCATGAGGATGGCAGCACTAATTTAGGAATGATGAAAACACATTATTACGGTGGGATAAAGAAATATCAATGGATGTCTACACCACTTGCTCTTCATGGAACATTTATTAAAAAGAACGGCAAATCAGTAAAGATAACCATTGGCGAAGATGATAAAGATCCCGTTTTTGTAATGCCAGACTTGCTACCTCATTTAGCTAGGAAAGTTCAGTACACCAAAAAGATCGGAGAAGCCATTGATGCTGGAAAAATGAATCTGGTTTTCAATTCAATACCTTATCCAAAAGATAATGAGACTAAAGAGGCTGTTAAGCTGAATGCTCTTGTTTTGCTTAACGAAAAATATGATATAGTTGAAGAAGATTTCCTGAGTGCAGAGATAGAGATAGTTCCAGCAGGAAAAGCTCGTGATGCAGGTATTGATAGAAGTTTGGTTCTGGGATACGGGCAAGATGATAGAATTTGTGCCTATACTTCCGCCTGTGCTTTATTCGATGCAAAAGATAAATTGGAAAAAACTGCTATTGTATATTTGGCTGATAAAGAAGAGATTGGAAGTGATGGAAATACTGGTGCAAAATCTATTTTCATTATAGATTTTATAGCTGATCTTCTTAAGCATAATGGTGAGGCTTTCGATAGCTCAACTTTAAGAAAAGCACTTATAAATAGTCAGGTTCTATCTGCCGATGTTAATGCAGGAATAAACCCGAACTTCCCATCTGTTCATGAGAAAGAGAATGCTGTTCATATTGGCTTTGGTGTGAGCGTAACCAAATTTACTGGAAGCGGTGGCAAAGGCGGATCTAATGATGCAAATGCAGAATTTAATTCCAAAATTATTGATATTTATAATAAAGAAGGTGTGAGCTGGCAAACCGGCGCACTTGGAAAAGTAGATGAAGGCGGTGGTGGAACTATTGCTAAATTTATGGCTGAGCATGGTGCAGAAGTTATAGATTGCGGACCTGGCGTTTTGGGAATGCATTCACTTTATGAACTTACAAGCAAAGCTGATATCTATTCATCTTACAAAGCATATAAAGCATTCTTTGAGAATGCATAAACCGGAGAAAATTGTGAAAAAAACACTATTTCTGATCATTGTTCTTTTAGCTATTTTTGGATGCAGCAGTAATAAAATATCTAAGACAATGCCTGTTGAGAAAAAGATGGAGATCGCAAACGATCTTTTTGAAAAAGAGAAATACAATAAGGCAATTCAGTATTATACTGAAGTTGTTTTTGAACGCAACTCGGCATATACTCCTTCTGCTCAGATGAAGCTGGCAGATTGCTATTTTAATCAGAATAAATTTACTGAAGCCAGATTCGAGTATGAAGAATTGATACGTTTATTTTCTGATTACAAAGAAATTGGAAGAGCGTATTTCCAACTTGGTATATGTTTCTTCAATGAAACGTTATCACCGCATTACACTCAAAATGAGACCTACAGAGCAATCTCTGCTTTTGAAACATTTATAGAAAAATTCCCCTTTGATGCTCAAAAGAAGGATGCTCTTGATTACATTCAGCAATGCAGATACAAGTTGCTGATGAAAAAATATTATAATGGATATGCCTATTATAAGTTGTTCGATTATAGTGCGGCTCTAATGTATTTTGATGAGATCATTGAATTGGGAAACAGTAACGAGCCAGACAGAATGTCTTTATATTATGCAACATTGATATATTTGGAACGTGACGATTTTGATAATGCAAAACTAACAGGACAAAAACTTATAAATCGTTATCCACAAACTGAAGAAGCGGAAAAAATTACATCTGAACTTAATAAGATAAAATAATGAAAATTGGATTATTGGGCGGCTCGTTCAATCCGGTGCATAACGGGCACTTAAGATTAGCGAAAACCGCCCTTGATTCTTTTGATCTTGATAAAATACTTTTTTTGCCTTCGGGCAACCACCCGCTAAAGAAACACAATGGCATCCCACCTGTTGAGATAAGATACAACCTAGTAAAGAAGGCGATAGCTTCCAACTCAGATTATGAAATTTCTCGTCTTGATATGGATACTGAAACTCCAAGCTACACAAAACTTCTCGTAATGCGTTTGCATAAGAAATTCCCCGATGATAAGTTCTATTTTATTGCCGGGAGCGACATTATTTCTGAGTTGAAAAAGTGGCACGATTATAAATGGGTCCTTAATAATATTGAATTGATAATTGCTCATAGACCAGATATTGACAGATCTAAATGGAGCGAGCTAGATTATTTTAGCAAATTGCACTTCATGGAAATGAAGCCTGTTGATATTTCCTCTACAGTGATAAGAGAAATGGTGAAGAATGGAAAGGATATTTCGCGCTTAGTTCCAGGCAATATCCAAAATGAATTGATAAAACTTTATTCAAGCTAACTAACCATCTTATAATTAGTAACATTAGCACAATCTATGTCTTGACAACAGAGTGCACTAACAGATTTTTTACCGGAAATTATAAATTAAGTATTTTAGGGAAATAAATGATTCTGGAAATAAGCGAAGAAAGAGCAGCTGAACTCATTGAAAAATTATCGAAGTTCATCGCTGAAAAACGAATGGCAGCACCTGCAATAATGACTTTTGAATCTTTGCGTCCTTTAGCAAGGATCGGTAGCCAACTCATGCATTTTTTAGCTCCCTTTGCAGAGGTGATATTCAATGCAAAAGAGTATCAGGAATTTGCAGCATTACTAGAAAACGAAGAGTATGTTCGGCTTCTAATAAAACGTATTGACGAAATAGATGTTGATATGTATCGTGATGAGCGAAAAGAGAAAAAACTCAAACGTAAAAGAAGAAATAATAAGATAAAACAGTTTTTTAAAATTAAGAAAAAAGATAATAATAAATTGTAAAATGGAGGCAAATATGGGCAATACTCAGAAGCTTAAGAGGATCATTGCTACCGATTGCGGCAGCACAACAACAAAATCGATCCTTATTGAGTATGTCGATGGTGAATACCGTCAAACAGTTCGTGGTGAAGCTCCTACAACTGTGGAAAAACCATTAAACGATGTAACAAGAGGTGTTGTTAATGCGGTTACAGAACTTGAAGAACTTGCACGTTTGAAATATAACGACGACAGCATAAAATTTATTAAAGATGAAGCTATCTGGCTTTCCGAAAAAGAGAACGAAGGCGTTGATGCTTACGTTTCTACAAGTAGTGCTGGTGGCGGACTTCAAATGATGGTTACCGGTGTTGTAGCAAAAATGACCGGTGAAAGTGCGGAACGTGCCGCATTGGGTGCAGGTGCAATAGTTATGGATCTTATTGCAAGCAACGATAAACGCGCTAATTATGAGAAGATCGAAAGGATACGTCAGCTAAGGCCAGATATGATACTTATGGCTGGTGGTGTTGATGGCGGAACCACAAAACACGTAGCAGAGTTAGCAGAACTTGTTGGTGCGGCCGACCCAAAACCACGTCTTGGTTCAAGTTATAAACTTCCTGTAATTTATGCAGGTAATACTGCCGCTCAAGATATCATAAAAGAAACTCTCGAAAACAAAACGGACCTTATTCTTACCGAAAATCTTAGACCAACCTTAGAAAGAGAAAATTTAGGACCAGCCAGAGATAAAATTCATGACCTATTCATGGAACACGTTATGGCTCAGGCTCCCGGATACAATAAACTAATGAGCTGGACAAAAGGTCCGATAAATGGCAAACTAACCAATATTCCAATTATGCCAACACCTGCTGCTGTTGGGAATATCATGCAGACAATTGCTAAAATTAATGATATCGAAGTTCTTGGAGTTGATATTGGTGGTGCAACAACTGACGTCTTCTCTGTATTCTCTGAAGATAAGGTATTTAATAGAACTGTGAGTGCGAACCTTGGAATGAGTTACAGTATTTCTAATGTTCTGGCAACAGCCGGCTTAAAAAACATTCTGCGCTGGGTTCCATTTGATATTGATGAATCTGAACTTCTTAACATGATAAAAAATAAAATGATCCGTCCAACTACTATTCCACAGAAATTGGAAGAACTTATTTTGGAACAAGCAATAGCTAAAGAAGCTCTAAAGTATGCTTTTATACAACATAAAGAATTTGCTGTGGGCTTAAAGGGTGGACAAAAAAAACGTGAGATCGCAGATGCATTTGCCCAGACAGCATCCGGTGCAAGTATTGTAGATATGATGACTCTGGATCTTCTGGTTGGTTCCGGTGGTGTAATGTCACACGCTCCACGCAGAAATCAATCGGTGATGATGATGATCGATGCGTTCCTACCTGAAGGCATAACAAGACTTGCTGTAGATAGCATATTTATGATGCCTCAGCTTGGTGTGTTGGCAGAGATCAGCGAAAAAGCTGCAACAGAAGTATTT
>JABIME010000342.1 GCA_018654125.1 Candidatus Cloacimonadota bacterium | reverse complement strand
TACCCGGAATACCCCTAAATCTGGTTTTTCCTAACTCGGAAATACACCTGCTAGATTCAACACATAAAAAGATCAATGCTGTAAAAAATATAATTAAAATACTTGACCTGCCATCGTGTTTCACGATTGTTTCACGGTTGGAAGATTTAGAAAGTAAATGGTTTGGGTCTTTTGACATAATAGTGTGTAGGTCAGTGAAGATATTGCCAAAATATAAAAGTGTTTTATTCAAATTAATAAAGAGCAATGGAAAGATAATTTTGTATAAGAGCAAATCAATTGATGATATCGGGCAATTTAAAAAGCGTCGAATCCACGATGTTTCACATCCTGCAATTGGTGAGCGAAGAATTGTTGAAATAGAAATATAGATTTAAATAAATTAGTAGGAATAAGAAAAGTTTCTGCTTAATATTCTGGAGAAATAATGGGAAAAATTATTGCAATCGTAAATCAGAAAGGTGGTGTTGGAAAAACAACTTCAGCTGTTAATATCGCCTCCGCCCTTGCAATTTATGAGAAGAAAACATTGTTAGTAGATTTTGATCCACAAGGAAATTCATCCAGTGGAATAGGTGTGGAAGGAAGCAGCCCGAACATTTATGAAGCACTTATCGGTCAGGCTAAAATGGTTGAAGTAATTAAGAAATCTCCAATTTTAGAAAAACTGGATATTGTTCCTTCTAACGTAGATTTGAGCGGAGCAGAAATTGAACTGGTGAAAGAATATTCGCGTGAATTTAAACTTAAAGAAGCTTTAGAATCAATAAAAGATGAATATGATTATATAATTGTAGATTGCCCGCCATCCTTGGGGTTGCTTACAGTGAATACACTTACCGCATGCACTGATGTTTTAATTCCAATTCAATGTGAGTACTATGCACTAGAAGGGGTGAGTCAACTTCTTAACACAATAAGATTAATAAAAAAAGGACTTAATCCTGATTTAAATATTATGGGAATTCTGCTCACAATGTACGATAGAAGACTAAACCTTTCTCTTCAGGTTGCAAAAGAGGTTAGGCGCTATTTTCAGGAACAGGCATTCAGTACAATAATTCATCGAAGTGTGAAATTGAGTGAAGCACCAAGCTTTGGAAAATCAATATTCCATTACGATATAAAATCGTCTGGTGCAAAAAGCTATTTGCAGTTAGCAAAGGAAGTGATGGCAAGATGACAAAACTAGGAAAAGGATTAGAAGCTCTGATCAGTGCAGTTCCCGAATCTACCGATGTTTCAACAGGGATCACGACTATTAAAACAGATCAGATAAAGCCCAATAGATATCAACCGAGAAAGCTATTTAACAATGAAAAACTGCAAGAATTGGCAAATTCGCTGAAAGAGAATGGTATTATTCAGCCGATAATTGTTACCACAAAAGATGAAGGTGAATATGAGCTTATTGCCGGTGAGCGAAGGCTGGAAGCTTCTAAACTGGCAGGATTCAGTGAAATACCAGTTATAATTCGCAGTGTATCACCTAAAGAACAATTACAATTTGCAATTATCGAGAATGTTCAAAGAGAAGATCTTACTGCAATTGAGGAAGCTAAAGCATATCAACAATTGAATGAGGAATTCAAACTTACCCATGCTCAAATATCCGAGATCGTCGGTAAAGATAGAGCAACAATTACTAACTTTATAAGACTGTTAAAATTAAGTGATGACGTGCAAATGATGATATTGAATGAGCAAATATCATCGGGTCATGCTAGAGCAATTTTGCAGGTTGATGAGGAATTAAGAGATAGATTCTCACAGTTAATTATCAAGAACAAGCTTTCTGTACGAAAGGCGGAAGAAGAGGCTAAACGCATTAAAGAAACAGGTACAGTTTCTCCTTCCAAAAAGAAAAAAGAAGTTATTGAAGTGCCCGAATTGAAAGAGTTTGAAAAAAACCTGAAGCAGAAATTTAATTCCAAAGTAAAGATATCAGATAACAATTACAAAGGGAAAGTCAGCTTCTATTATTCATCGCAAAATGAGTTGAATAAATTATTGGAAAAACTGGAAAAATGAAATTTGTAATTGCAATAATGCTTATAATTGTTTTACTTATAACAGCTTGGTTTTATGCTGAGAATGTTAAGTTGAAAAAGCAGGTTATTAAGCAAGAGGAAGAGCTTGAAATCTCAACAAATTATATTAAACAACTTAATAAAAAGATAGCTGAAGATCGTAATCTTGTTTCATCATCTCAAACAAGTGAAGGGAAAATCCAGAAACTTATGGATACATATTTGGAAGAGCAAAATAAAAATGCTAATGGCGATGCTGACAAAGTTACTTTATACAGTGATCAACGTAGATTCTTACCGGATATCGTTCCAATAAAAGGTGATTTTGCTATAAGTCAGAGATATTCTGAAGAGCATCCCGCACTAGATCTTGCAGCACCAAAGGGAACGGAAGTTGTTGCGGTTGCCGCAGGTGAAATTCTCTCTGTTTATTACGATGACATTTATGGTAATGTAATAATGATAGATCATTTAAATGAATACGCGACACTTTATGCGCATCTTGCAACAACATTTTTTGAAGGTAAAAGTACCGTAGAAAAGGGAGAGACTATTGCACTAGTTGGAAACACAGGAAACAGTTCTGCCCCGCATCTGCACTATGAAATAATGCTTGAAGGAAATAATGTAAATCCTGAAGAATATATCGATGTAAAAAAGTAGGAGGGGACAAAATATGAATAAGAATAGAAAAGTAGAACTTTCGACCATAATAGGAAAAGGAAGTAAAATAAAGGGCACACTATATGTTCAGGGTGGAGTAAGAATTGATGGTGAAGTAGAGGGTACAATAGAATCTGACGGATTTGTAACTATCGGATCATCTGGTGTTGCCAGGGCCGATATTAAAGCTGATGAGTGCCTGATCTCCGGAAAAGTAGTTGGAAACGTAACTTGCAAAGATGGGATCGAATTGGATAGAAGTGCAAGGGTGAATGGTGATATTGTGGCTAAGATCTTGAAAATACATACAGGTGCTGTTTTTAATGGGAATAGCATGATGACTACTGGTGCAAAACCAATTAGGAATCCGATAATTACTCCAAATGTGGAAAAGAAAGAATCCGCTGAATAGTGAGCTGATAAAATATATTAGCCTGATATCTCAATTAGGATTCACAATAATTGGCTCAATACTTCTTTTTTTAGCTGGAGCAATATTTCTTGAAAGGAAATTTCAAACAGAAGGGATCTTGATTTTGGTAGGCGTTCTAATAGGCGTAATTTCAGGTGTTTTTGCAGCATACAAATTACTAAAAAAAACACTAGAAAAAGAATGACTAAAAATATGAATGATAATAATAAATATATTAGAAAAATATTGCTGATTATTCTCTTGACAAACATACTTGCGATTTTGACTTTACCGTGGTTCTTTAAACAGTCAATAAGCTGGATTTTAGGGTCGTTAGGCAGTGGTGCGAATTTTTATTGGTTAGCTCAAAATTTAAAGGTAAGTATAGGGCTTATGCCAACAAAATCAAGGGTGAATTCCGCAAAAGGATCACTTATGCGATATGCTGCGTTAACGATATTTGCGCTTACTATTTTCTTTTTAGTTAAGCCGAATATTATCGTTTTCGGTGCAGGGTTACTTTCTGCACAGATCGTGATCTATATAGTTGAGATTGTTGGGAACCTGAGAAACAATAAGTATTTTAGAGGGTAGGATGGCTAAAAAGAAAAGCCCAATATTAAAGATATTCATAATAGTTTTCATTATTGAAGCAGCGCTTGTATTTGTTTCAAGTGGCTTTAATAAGCAACTTCAAATTGGGGTTGATGATGGAAAGTTTATCTTTAGAAATATACAGAGTCATTACGATCTCCAAGAGAAGATAACAGAAGAATTTCAAATAGATGAACATTACCGTCAAACAGGTGAAATACCAAAAATATACGGCAGCAACAAAACATACGAATTTTTTAAAAATATATTCGGCAAAGCTTCAGCTATCGGAACGTTCCAACTTTTACGAATGTTGCTGATTGTAGATCTTCTATTGTTATTAATTGCTTTCTTAATAAGAAGAAAATTATTAAAAAAACCTTCTCAACCTCAAATAATTTTTGAAATGACGTATTCTGCTTTAGAGCAATTTGTTATCGAAACACTCGGAGAAGAAAGAGTTCATTTTACCCCATATATTGTAACACTATTTTTATTCATCTGGGTTTGTAATATGGTGGGAATGATACCGATTCCTGGGTTTATGGAACCAACCAGAAACCTTAATGTTCCACTTGGTCTTGGTGTTTTTGCCGTTGCAATAGTTCATATTACAGCACTTAAAGTTAAGGGAGTTTGGGGTCATCTTCAAAATTACTTGCATCCGGGCAAAAATCCTCTGTTCCTTTTAGATATTATCGGAGAACTTTCTAAAGTTGTATCTATCTCATTCCGTTTATTTGGAAATGTTTTAGGTGGAGCAATCATTATTTTGGTTGTTTCATCACTTGTTAGTTATGTTGTTTTCCCTGTTGGTTTAAACTTATTCTTTGGTATGTTCGTAGGAACTATACAAGCGTTTGTTTTCACAATGCTGGCACTTACATATATCGGCGTAGAGATCTCGGAGTAAACAATGGAATTATCTGTAGAATATATTAGAATTGCAGCTTACTTAGGTGCTG
>JABIME010000341.1 GCA_018654125.1 Candidatus Cloacimonadota bacterium | reverse complement strand
CAGCACCTAAGTAAGCTGCAATTCTAATATATTCTACAGATAATTCCATTGTTTACTCCGAGATCTCTACGCCGATATATGTAAGTGCCAGCATTGTGAAAACAAACGCTTGTATAGTTCCTACGAACATACCAAAGAATAGGTTTAAACCAACAGGGAAAACAACATAACTAACAAGTGATGAAACAACCAGAATAATGATTGCTCCACCTAAAACATTTCCAAATAAACGGAAGGAGATAGATACAACTTTAGAAAGTTCTCCGATAATATCTAAAAGGAAAAGAGGATTTTTGCCCGGGTGCAAGTAATTTTGAAGATGACCCCAAACTCCCTTAACTTTAAGTGCTGTAATATGAACTATGGCAACCGCGAAAACACCAAGACCAAGTGGAACATTAAGGTTTCTTGTTGGTTCCATAAACCCCGGAATCGGTATCATTCCAACCATATTACAAACCCAAATGAATAAAAATAGTGTTACGATATATGGGGTGAAATGAACTCTTTCTTCTCCGAGTGTTTCGATAACAAATTGCTCTAAAGCAGAATATGTCATTTCAAAAATTATCTGAGGCTGAGAAGGTTTTTTTAATAATTTTCTTCTTATTAAGAAAGCAATTAATAATAATAGAATATCTATAATAAGCAGCATTCGTAAAAGTTGGAACGTTCCGATAGCTGATGCTTTGCCGAATATATTTTTAAAAAATTCGTATGTTTTGTTGCTGCCGTATATTTTTGGTGTTTCACCTGTTTGACGGTAATGTTCATCTATTTGAAATTCTTCTGTTATCTTCTCTTGGAGATCGTAATGACTTTGTATATTTCTAAAGATAAACTTTTCATCATCAAACCCAATTTCAAGTTGCTTATTAAAGCCATTTGAAACAAATACAAGCGCTGCTTCAATAATGAATACTAATATGAATATCTTTAATATTGGGCTTTTCTTTTTAGCCATTCTACCCTCTGAAATACTTATTGTTTCTCAAGTTCCTAACAATCTCAACTATGTATATTACGATCTGTGCAGAAAGTAAACCCGCACCAAAAATGATAATATTCGGCTTAACTAAAAAGAAAACAGCAAGTGCAAATACGGTTAAAACCGCATATCTTGCCAATGATCCTTTTGTAGAATGTACTCTTGATTTTGTTGGTAGAAGCCCGATACTTTTCTTTAGATTATAGGCTAACCAATAGAAATTTGCACAACTACCTAACGACCCTAAAATCCAGCTTATTGATTGCTTAAAGAACCACGGTAAACTCAGAATTGCAGGTATGTTTGTCAAGAGAATAATCAGCAATATTTTTTTAATGTATTTATTATTATCATCCATATTTTAAGTCATTCTTTTTCTAAAGTTTTTTTTAGTAATTTATAGGCCGCAAAAACACCTACAACTACTCCTAAAAGAACACCAATCAATATCAATATTCCTTCTGTTTGAAATTTCCTTTCCAAGAACATTGCTCCAGCCAAAAATAAAAGTATCAAGCCAATTATAGTAAAACCTAATTGTGATATAAGGCTAATGTATTTTATCAGCTCACTATTCAGCGGATTCTTTCTTTTCCACATTTGGTGTTATTATTGGATTTCGAATTGGCTTAGTACCAGAAGTCATCGAGCTATTCCCATTAAAAACAGCACCAGTATGTATTTTTAAGATCTTAGCTACAATATCACCATTCACCCTGGCACTTCTATCTAATTCAATCCCATCTTTACATATCACGTTTCCAACCACCTTACCAGAGATCAGGCACTCATCAGCTTTAATATCGGCTCTGGCAACACCAGATGATCCGACAGTTACAAATCCGTCAGATTCTATTGTACCTTCTACTTCACCATCAATTCTTACTCCACCCTGAACATATAGTGTGCCCTTTATCTTACTTCCTTTTCCTATTATGGTCGAAAGTTCTACTTTTCTATTCTTATTCATATTTTGTCCCCTCCTACTTTTTTACATCAATATATTCTTCAGGATTTACATTATTTCCTTCAAGCATTATTTCATAGTGCAGATGTGGGGCAGAGCTGTTTCCCGTGTTTCCAACTAGTGCAATAGTCTCTCCCTTTTCTACGGTACTTTTACCTTCAAAAAATGTTGTGGCAAGATGCGCATAAAGTGTTGCGTATTCATTCAAATGATCTACCATTATTACATTACCATAAATGTCATCGTAATAAACAGAGAGAATTTCACCCGCTGCAACCGCAACAACTTCCGTTCCCTTTGGTGCTGCAAGATCTAGTGCAGGATGCTCTTCGGAATATCTCTGACTTATGGCAAAATCACCTTTTATTGGATTTATATCCGGTAAAAATCTACGCTGCTCGCTGTATTGAGCTACTTCATCTGCATCACCGTTTGCATGCTTATTTTGTTCTTCCAAATACGTATTCATTAGCTTCTGGATCTTCTCTTCACTTGTTTGAGAAGATGAAACAAGATCACGATCTTCTGCTATCCTTTTATTAAGTTGTTTAATATAATTTGTTGAGATCTCAAGCTCTTCCTCTTGTTTTTCAACCTGCTTTTTCAACTTAACATTCTCAGCATAAAACCAAGCGGTTATAAGCAAAACAATTATAAGCATTATTGCAATTACAAATTTCATTTTTCTAGCTTTTCCAATAATTTATTCAATTCATCTTGAGAAGAATAATAGAAACTGACCTTTCCTTTATAATTATTATCTGAAATCTTTACTTTGGAGTTAAATTTCTGCTTCAGGTTTTTCTCAAATTCTTTTAATTCTGGTATTTCAATTACTTCTTTCTTCTTTTTGGAAGGGGAAACTGTACCTGTCTCTTTGATGCGCTTAGCCTCTTCTTCCGCCTTTCGTACAGAAAGTTTGTTCTTGATAATAAGCTGTGAGAATCTATCTCTCAATTCCTCATCAACCTGCAAAATTGCCCTGGCATGACCCGACGATATCTGCTCATTCAATATCATCATTTGTACATCACCACTTAATTTTAATAGTCTGATAAAGTTAGTTATCGTTGCTCTATCTTTACCAACGATCTCGGATATTTGAGCATGTGTAAGTTTGAATTCTTCGTTCAATTGTTGATACGCTTTTGCTTCCTCAATTGCGGTAAGATCTTCTCTTTGAACATTCTCAATTATTGCAAACTGCAATTGTTCTTTAGGTGATACACTGCGAATAATTACTGGTATTTCATTAAATCCTGCCAGCTTGGAAGCTTCTAATCTTCGTTCACCAGCAATAAGCTCATACTCACCTTCATCTTTTGTAGTTACAATTATCGGCTGGATTATACCATTTTCTTTCAGCGAATTTGCCAATTCCTGTAATTTTTCATTGTTAAATTGCTTTCTCGGCTGATATCTATT
>JABIME010000340.1 GCA_018654125.1 Candidatus Cloacimonadota bacterium | reverse complement strand
GAAGATACAGATTCAATTATTAACTAATTCTGATACTGTCTTAAATTTGTAACCCATTTTTGGTAATTTATTAATTAAAGTTTTTACTGCGCTAATTGTAGCGCTGCGATCTATCTTATTATCATTTCGTGCAATACCGGAATCATGTAAAACGATTATAGACCCTGGTTTAATTCGTTTAAAAATTCTTTTTAAGATCACATCTGGGTCAGTTTCTTTGAAATCTTTTGTTGGAACGTTCCACATAGTCACTTTTTTATTTAATGAAGCTAATACATAAGCTGCTGTAAATAATATTCTTCCAAAAGGTGGTCTGAACAGGATTTCACCTTTAACGCCAATTTCTCGCAATAAATAATCAGTTTTATCAATTTCTTCTTTAATAAAGCTCTTTTTCTTAAATATCAAATTCTTATGCGAATAGGAATGATTAGCCAGTTCATGCCCTTCCTTTATCATTCGTCTAATTATGTTTTTATTATTTTCAATATTTCTGCCAGTTACAAAGAAGGTAGCCTTAATGCCCTCCTTGTTGAATAGATCAAGAAGTTCAACAGTAAATTCAGGATGAGGTCCATCATCAAAAGTAAGTGCAACCTGCTTCTTATTGGTTTTAACTTTATAGATAAACTTCGGAAACATATTCATTAATTTCTCTCCAATATTATTGACTAAAATTTAACTATTACAATCTTTGAAATAGAAATATATTTAAAAGGGTTCATGGTCAAGGTTTTTGCAATGACAACTATGAATTATGGGTATTATGGAACTTGTTGTTTACACATTTGCGATACTATATTTTACAATAATATTCTCTTTTTTTATTGGAATTGTATTTCTAGAAAATAAAAAAACAAAAAATATTAATAATATTTCAATTATTATAGCTGCAAGAAACGAGGAAAAACATCTGCCAAGTCTGCTGGAATCATTAATTTCCCAGAATTTCCCAAAAGAGAATTATGAAATAATTGTTATTGATGACAGATCAGAAGATAAAACTGCAGAGATTGTGAATGAATACAAACACAAAAACAGCAATATAACATTACTTCAGATCAAGAATGAATCTAAAAACCTTATAGGCAAGAAAGGAGCAGTTGATAAAGGAATTCGTGCAGCTAAGAATGACATACTTGCATTCACAGACGCAGATTGTGTTCCAACCCAAAATTGGCTTCTGCAAATTAGTAACCATTTTACAGAAGATACAGATATTGTTGCAGGATATTCATTTATTAATTATAAAAATCGATTTTTTCAGTTTCTAAAGAATCTGGAGAGGTCATCAATTTTTGCTATTGTTGCAGGAAGTTTTGGTTGGAATTGGGGAATCACAATAACAGCCGGAAATATGGCTTATCGGAAAGAACTGTTTTATAAAGTTGGTGGTTTTGGTGATATTGGTACGGTCAGATCTGGAGATGATGATCTGATGATACAGAAAATGGGGAAATTTGCACACCGTATGAAATTCATGTTTCATCCAGATTCTGTTATAAATACCGGTAGAGATTCAACTACAAGCTCACAAATGAATCAAGAGACACGTCGTGGTTCAAAATGGCGGTATTATCCCACATCGGTAAAAATAATGACTCTTTTTATTTTTGTGTATTATTTAATTTTTATCGGATGTTTTTTAGGATTTCTGTTTGGTAAATTATCAACGATCTTATTAATAATTATTATAATTTTAAAAATTATTCCAGAGTTTCTATTGATTACATTATTTTTATCACGGATTAAGAGACTAAGATTAATGTGGGTCTTCCCTATTGCAGAGCTTATCTACATTCCGTATTTTATTTTTTTTGGATTGAAAGGAACTTTTGGTAAATTCAAATGGAAAGAATAAAGCAAAAACATAAACATGAGCTTGCAAGATTTGAAGTTCAAAAGAATAATATTCGCCGTTTATGGAACATTCAACAGGAAACTGCAGAATTACTTTATACATTTGTAATTGCTAAATCACCTAAACAAATTTTAGAGATAGGAACATCAAATGGATTCTCTACATTCTGGCTATCTCTTGCTGCAGAACAGTGTAACGCAATTATAGATACTATTGAGGTAGACGAAGGTAGATTTAAGCTTGCTAAAGAAAATTTAGCAAACAGAAAGAATATCATCCAGCGTTTTGGAAAGGCAGAATATATAATTCCTGAATTAACAGATAAATATGATCTTGTGTTTATTGATGCCGGAAAAATTAACTATATTAATTATATAAAACTTTTACAAAACAAACTAAATAATAATTCTACAATTATTGCGGATAACGTTATCTCACACAAAGATACAGTTAAAGAATATCTTGACTACATTGAAAGCAGTGAACTTTTTGAAAGCGTAACATTGAATATAGATTCTGGACTAAATATAGCATCATTTAAAAAGATTAACAAAAAGGAGCAGTAACTAATGAGAACCCACGTTGTAATTGGAATTTCTGGCGGAACAGGATCTGGTAAAAGCACAATTACTAATGCAATACGCAATGAAGTAGCAGATAAGATAACAACAATACCTCAAGATAGTTATTATAAGAATTTTGGTCATCTTCCCCTTGAAGAGAGAGAAAAGATAAATTTTGATCATCCAAATACTTTAGATAACGAGCTTTTAATCCATCATATTCATCAATTAAAAGATGGCAAACCAATCCAGATGCCAGTATATAACTTCAAAACACATACGCGTGTTAAAGAAACAATTACTAAAAATCCAACAAAATTGATAATTATAGAAGGAATTCTAATTTTTGAAAATGTTGAGTTAAGAAATATGATGGATATAAAAATATTTGTTGATACAAATGCTGATATTAGAATCTTAAGAAGAATACAGCGCGATATAAGTGAGCGTGGAAGAGATTTTCAATCGGTTGTAGATCAATATTTATCAACTGTTAGACCAATGCACATCGAGTTTGTTGAACCAAGTAAAAAATATGCACATGTTATTATTCCTGAAGGTGGTCAGAATAAAATTGGAATCGATATGATCGTTTCGAAAATTAAACATATCATAGATTAACAGGAGAAGCAAATGAAGTTGAAAATAATTATCTTACTTATATTTATCATAACTTTTCTTTTTGCCAAAGATCAGGTTACAATTTACAATGAGGATTTTGCTTTAGTTCGATCTACAATAGAATTAGAATTAAAAAAGGGAATTCAAAGCTACTTCATGGATAATATTCCAAGCACAATAGAAGCAAATTCTGTAATAATCAATCCTCTTAAAAGTAAGATAGAAATATTCTCACAGAATTATGAATATGATCTGGCGAATACCTCTAAAATTTTAGATAAATATATTGGGAAAAGTGTTGAAGTAATTGTTGAGGAAGAGATTAAATTCATTGGAAAATTGCAATTTAGTGATGGTTCTACAATTGGAATTATTGAAAATAACACAAATAAACTCATTCTTATACAAAGAAATGAGATAACGAACATCAACTTGGCTGAGCTTCCTACAAACTTCTTCTTAAAACCAACTCTTCATTGGCGTTTGGATGCTTCTAAAGCCGGAAAATTCCCAATAGATTTCTCTTATATGTGTACTGGAATAAAATGGGATGTGACTTATAATACAGTTTGGAATGAAGATGTTGGTAAATTGGAGATTAATAGCTGGGTTACAATAGTGAATCAGACAGGTAAAGCGTTTATTGATACGAAACTGAAACTAATTGCTGGTGATGTGCAGAAGATAAAAAAGCAATATGATCAACGTTCTTATGCAAAACTTGCCGTTGAATCTGGCAGAGGTGGAGCTCCTGATTTTGAAGAAAAAGCATTTCATGACTTTCATATGTACACTTTAAGTGAAAATGTGAATATCAATAATAATCAGACAAAACAGATACGTCTTTTCCCTGTTACATCTGTAAATGCTGAATCTAGATATGAGTACCAAACGGGTTCAGATGAAATTCAAAGTAAAATTAAACTCGTTAACTCTAAAAAGGATGGATTAGGAATTTCATTGCCAAAAGGTGTGATTAAAATTTATAAACAAGATTCAGCAGATAACGAATTGGAGTTCATTGGAGAAGATAGAATAGATCATACTGCAAAGAATGAAGAAGTTATTATTACTACTGGTAATGCATTTGATCTTGTTGGTGAAACTGTAACAGTAGAGAGATTAAAGATCTCTAAAAGAATAACAGAACGCAATATGAAAGTAATTCTTAAGAATAGATCAGAGACCACAAAAACAGTTTCTGTTAATCATAATTTATATGGAAATTGGACAATAATGAAGAATAGTTTACCTTATAACAAAAAAAGTGCATCAATAATTGAATTTGAAAAAGAACTTAAACCTAATGATGTGTATGAATTAACTTGGACGGAAAGGACAGAATCATAAAGTAGGAGATACAATGGAATTTAATTTATTGTCATTTGATGAAATGCTTAGTAACTTACTAAAAAAACAAGAGATGGAAGAGCACTTAAGCTTCATTATCAGAAATATTGAGGAAGAATTTAGTTTTCAATCTTTAGGAATTTATCTTAAAGTACCAAATACAGATATTTTCCGGATGAAAATTTCCAGGAATATAAGTCATACATATTCTAAAAATTATATTTTCACTGAAGGTGATCCTATAACAAAAGAATTAATGCATCTTAAAATACTCGACATTCAATCTCCTGGCAGATATGTATTTGAAAAAGAATATTCTCATCTACTTATTCTTCCAATAAATCATTTTAATGAATTATTGGGTTTCATTTTTATAGATAAAAGTACGGAAGTATTTGAAAGTGAAGAGATGACAAAAATAAAATTATATGCATCAGTAATATCTCTGATAGTTCAACTAGACTTACAAGGTAATGAGATTGAACAGCATCGCGGTATTTATGAATCTGCTAAAGTATTCTCTCACAAAGCATTTGTAGAAAAAAGTGAAGTGATATTTTCTATGATGAAACGATATAATAGATACCTTACAATTGCTGTTATAAAAATAGAAAATTTTGAGAACATCGTAAGAACAATAGGAGAACATGAAGCTGGTGACCTATTAAAAAAGATTTCTTATATTATACAAAATGATTTACGAGATACAGATATAATTGGAAAATTAAATAATGATTCATTTACAGTTCTAATGCCAGAAACATCAAATAAGAATAGTTTCATCACAGTAAATAGAGTTAATAACAGAATTATGAAATTGCCTATGATGAAAATATGTAAGATAGGTTGGGGAATTGCCAGTAAAGAAGATATTACAAAAAACGTAGAAGAACTAATTAAATTTGCAGATCATGCAGCAGAAGATTCAACCAGAAAAGAAGAAGGAAATATAACAATTTATAAATAGGAAAGTTTGAAATAATAAAAGACCTTCAATTAAGATCATGAAGGTCTTTTTTAATATTATTCTACAATTAATTTCATTGTAAGTATTGCTTCGGCAAGACCAGAAAATACAGCTCTTGAAATTATACTATGTCCGATATTAAATTCTTCGAATATATCTAAATCAACAAGTTTTTGCGTATTAAAATAATTCAAACCATGACCGGCTACAGCACGCATACCAAGTTTTTTTGTAAGAATTGCAGCTTTATTAATTTTATCTACTTCTGTTTGAATATCGTCATCATTTTTCAAATTTGCAAATCTTCCAGTATGTATTTCAACAGCATCTGCGCCAAGTTCTTTAGCAGTTTCTATCATTCTTAAATCTGGCTCAATAAACACACTAACTTCAATACCAGCAATTTTTAACCCGGAAATTACACTTCGATGTTCTTCGGTTAAATTCAATCCACCTTCTGTAGTTAGTTCTTCTCTCTTTTCTGGAACGAGTGTAACTGTATCGGGTTTAATATCTACTGCTATTTTTACCATCTCTTCAGTCGAAGCCATTTCCAAATTAAGTTTTGTTTGTATTGTTTGTCTAAGCAGTTTAAGATCACGATCTTGAATATGCCTTCTATCTTCACGTAGGTGAATTGTAATTTGATCTGCTCCGTTCTGCTCTGCTATACTTGCAGCATAAACTGGCTCCGGCTCAATTCCTTTTCTGGCTTCTCTTAGAGTTGCTATGTGATCTATGTTCACACCTAATAATGCCATTTCTATTATCTCCTAAAAAATTATAAATCGTTGTGGTTGATAACAATATCTGCTTTACTTCGTAATCCTTTGAGATGTTTTATAAGTTTAAGTTCCGAATCAATTCGCTTGAGTCTGTCTTGCAGAGCATCTTTAACTTCATCAAAATCTGCAATAATACTTTCTTTCCTACCTGTATTCATAATTATATGATAACCAAACTCAGTTTTTACAGGTTCACTAAATTCATTCTGGTCTAAATCAAAGGCAACTTCTTCGAAATCTTTAACCATCTTACCTCTTGTGAAATATCCAAGATCACCACATTGGCAATTACTTGGGCAATCAGAACATTCGGCAGCGATCTTATCAAAGTCATCTTTAGTTTTAATCTGTTCATACAATTCCTGTGCTTTTAATAAACTATCTTCATCTGTGCCTTTAATTAATATATGCGATGCTTTAACCATTTCTTGAGTTTTAAATGATTTCAAGTTCTCTCTATATATTTCTTGAAGTTTTTCTAATGGAATATCCGTATTAACGGAAAAATTATTTTTAATATACTTTGCTATTAATAAATTACTTTTAATTCTATTTTTAATTACGTCAATATCAATTTGATTACTGTTTAGCATTTGATGGAAATCATTCTCAGTATCATATTTAAGTTTTATTTCAACTAATTCGTGTTCAATATCATCTTCCGTAATATTTACATCAGATTTTTGTGCAGAATTAAGAAGAAGATATCCATCAATAAGTTGTTCAATAGCTCTTTTCTTTGCTTCTTCGTTTGGTTCTTGAAGGTGCATGTTCTTCAATACAGCATCTAATTCAGCCTGATATTCCTGAAATTTAATTTCGTAATCATTTACCTTTGCAACGATCATTATTTCTCCTGTAATTTATTCATAATTTCTTCTAAGACATTTGAAAAGGTAATGCTTTTAGTTGCTAATGTCAAATCAAAATCAATTTTTCTGTACCATGTTAGCTGACGCTTGGCAAAATTTCTGGTATTTTGCTTAACTTTATTTATGCATTCCGCAAGCTCTTTTTCACCATCTAAAAATGGAAAAAACTCTTTGTAACCTACCGTATTCAAACCTGGATCTGTTCTTTTATAACCATTCTTTACAAGTCCTTTCATCTCGTCCATCAAACCACTATTCATCATTTCATCTACACGAGTATTTATTCTATTGTAAAGTATTTCACGGTCTTCTGTAATTATAATATTTATGGGTTGGAAGTTCCTCTTTATTTGAGTATCATCATGCCATAATTGTGTAATCGTTTTCCCGGTTGTCTCAAAGATCTCTAAAGCACGAATTATCCTATTGGCATCATTTTCATTTATACGTTTCGCGGATTCAGGATCGATTTGCTTCAGCTTTCTATAAAAAAAATCTGTTCCTTTTTTATCAGCAGTTTCGCGCAGGTTTTGTCTTATTTCGGTAGGAATTTCCGGAGCTTTGAAAATGCCCTCCAATAATGCTTTTATGTAAAATCCTGTGCCACCACAGATAATTGGGATTTTATTTTGTGAAGTGATCTCCTTAATTAATTTATCCGCATCCTCACTGAACATTCCAGCATTATATTCTTCATCCGGTTTTACAATATCAATTAAATGATGTTCAACTTCATTTTGATCGTCAAATGTTGGTTTTGCTGTTCCAATATCTAAATATTTGTAAACTTGTCTGGAATCTGTTGAAATGATAGATGTTTTAAGCTCTTTTGCGATTCTTAAAGCAAGCTTGCTCTTCCCTACCGCAGTTGGTCCTTGAATAATAATTATTGGAATTTTATTATTTGGTTTATCTGTCATGTTGTTCTTTTGAATTTTTTTTCAAATTCCGGCATTGTCATCTTGATGATTAGTGGTCTGCCATGTGGACAGAAATATGGAACTTCGCAGGCGAATAGGTCATTTATTAATGCTAGCATCTCTTTGCGGTTCATTTTCCTACCTGCCTTAATAGCGGCTTTACAAGCAACAGATTTTGAGAGACTATCCCTGAAATCTTCGGTCTGCTCAAATTCGTCTTCCAGCTGTTTGATAATATCAATGAAAATATCTCCACCATCCCAATCCTCTAGTTCAATTGGGATCTCATCAATTACAATTGAGTCACCACTAAACGTTTTTATTGAAAAACCTATTTTGCTAAAAACTTCAATATTTTCTGAAATCAATTCTGGTATCGTATTACTGAGATGTGGAGG
>JABIME010000339.1 GCA_018654125.1 Candidatus Cloacimonadota bacterium | reverse complement strand
TTTAATTGTATCAAGAAGAACCTTTGCTTCTACCTCAGTTTTAAAATTCGGTTTCTTATCTTTCCATTTTTTTAGCGTTGCTTTAAATTCAGGAAGTTTATCTTTAAACAATATTGCATACACATTCCAAGATTCAACTGGTTCAAACTTACTTATCACTTCTTCCCGTTCACAAATTATTCTAAGTGCAACCGATTGAACTCTTCCGGCACTTAAGTTCTTTGTTACAATCTTCCATAATACAGGACTAACATTATAGCCTACAATTCTATCTAAGATCCTTCTGGCTTGCTGAGAGTTAACTTTGTTAATATCTAATTCACCTGGATTTTTTACAGCTTCCGTTATTGCAGTTTTTGTGATTTCATTAAAAATTATTCTATGAACATCCTTATCTTTGATCTCTTTTTTAAGAACTTCTGTAAGATGCCAGGCTATTGCCTCTCCCTCACGGTCATGATCTGATGCTAGATATATACTATCAGCTTCCTTTGCCGCAAGTTTAAGTTCTTTAATGATTTTCTTCTTGGCTGGGTCTACAACATATTTTGCTTTAAAATCATCGCTGGGATCCACACCAAAATTTCTTTTTGGGAGATCACGAATATGACCATTTGATGCCTTTATGATAAATTTATTCTGCAAGAATTTTCCAATTGTCTTAGCTTTAGCGGGTGATTCGACGATTATTAATTTTTTTCCCATTTTAGTTTATCTCTTCATCAAAGTTTATTTCATTTTCCTGAATAAAGAAAAGATCTAGTAAATCTCTTACAGATACATCTTCAATTCCAGAGAAAATGATGTAATTTACAATATTATCAACCATATCTCGTGTAATTTTCTTCTTTAAAAAACCATTTAGCTGAATAGAAAGAGTGATGACTTTTTCTAAGATCTCTTTATTTATAGAACCTAGTTTAAGCAGATGTATCAAGTAGCCAAATGCATCTGTTGTAATAATTTTGCGCTCTTCTTCACCTAGAATTCTATTGTAATTTTTAGATCCCGGCTGTACAATTAGGGAATCCATTAAATCATTTAATTCATCTTCAGAGAGTCCAAGTTTTTTAAGCTCTTTTCTAGCTGGTTTACCAGCAAGAACCGACTTAAAGATATCTTTTGTTTCAATTTCCGACATTTTCCTTCCTATTTATTATCTGTTCCGGTCTAATTTATCTTACCGCAACATTTTTTATATTTTTTCCCACTCCCGCAAGGGCATGGATCATTCCTACCAATTTTTTCTCCAACTGAACGTGGTTGAAGTTTCTGTTTTTCTGTTGCATTTGTAGTCACATTTGGTTCTTTTGGTTGCGGAACATCAAATGCAGAGCTTGATTCATGGCGCTGTTTAGCCATTTCTAAAAAATCTTGTATCTTTTCTGGCGCAATAATATAAGTTGTAAAGACTTTTTTTGTAACAGCCATATTTATATTAGAAACTAAAGTTTGGAACAAATTGAATGATTCCTTCTTATATTCGATCAACGGATCCTTCTGTCCATAAGCTCTCAAACCAATTCCGTCCTTCAAAAGATCCATCTCATGAAGATGATCACGCCACAATTCATCAACCACACCAAGAAGTACACGCCTCTCAATCTCACGTAACTGCTCCGATGTCAGGTCATCTTCCCTCTTCTGGTATGCATCCAGAACACCTTCATACAAATTCTCTAGCAAAGTTTCATATCGCATGCCATCAGTTACAATATTTTGCTCATACAAAATTACATTCATGTTGGAACGTATCCAGTTCAGTATCTCTGAAATATTCCAATCTTCAGCATAGTTCTCATCTACAATTATGCTATCTACAATTTCAGCAATTGTATCCTTTATCATTTCAATGATCTCAAATTTCAGATCATATCCTTTAAGAACATTCCTGCGGTAGCTATATATCACATTACGCTGTTGATTCATAACTTCATCGTATTTAATTAATTGTTTTCTACTCTCAAAGTTGTACGATTCTACTCTCTTTTGTGCCTTTCCAACAGCTTTTGTCATCCAAGGATGTATAATTGCTTCACCTTTTTTAAGACCCATCCTCACCATCATCGGTCCAATTTTATCTGAACCAAAAAGACGCATCAGATCATCTTCTAGAGAAAGATAAAAGCGTGAAGTTCCCGGATCACCCTGTCGTCCACTTCTACCTCTGAGCTGTCTGTCTATTCTACGACTTTCATGACGTTCCGTTCCAATAACATGAAGACCATCTAAAGGCAAACCATATGGATTTTCATCGGTTGTTTTATCCGATAAACCGATATAACTACTTTTTTCTTCGGTAACCACAGTATCGCCAAGTTTAATGTCAGTTCCTCTACCAGCCATATTTGTAGCAATTGTAACGGCTCCCGGTTCTCCGGCAGATTTTATAATGTCAGCTTCCTGCTCGTGATACTTTGCATTAAGCACATTATGTTTAATGCCACGTCTTCTTAACAATCTGGCTAAAGTCTCGGAAACTTCTACAGAAACTGTACCCACAAGAACTGGTTTTTTCATTTCATACCAGTACTCAATTTCATCAAGAATTGCCTGATATTTCTCATTTTTTGTAATGTATATCACATCGTTATGATCTATTCTAGAAATTGGAACATTTGTAGGAATAACGCTAACTGGAAGGCTATAGATCTCCATAAATTCAGATTCTTCAGTAATTGCAGTACCTGTCATTCCCGCAAGTTTATCGTACATTCGGAAATAATTTTGGAGTGTTATTGTTGCAAATGTTTGTGTAGCCTCTTCAATTTTCACATTTTCCTTTGCTTCTAAAGCTTGATGAAGTCCATCACTGAACCTTCTGCCTTGCATCATCCTTCCGGTGAATTGATCAACAATCATAACCTTATTATCAACAACAACATAATCAACTTCTTTTTCAAAAAGTACATATGCCTTAAGCAGCTGTTTAATATTATGAAGTTTCTCACTTTTATCCATAAACTTAAACGTTTCTTCTTCTTTTTTCGTTGCTTTCTTTTGGAATGAAATACTCTCATCAGCATCAATCTCATCAAGTATTTCATCTAGGCTTCGCATTACAAACAGGTCAGATTCTTTTTGGGAAACCAGATTATTCCCTTTTTCACTCAACTCAACGCTATTTTGTCTCTCTTCAACAACGTAAAAGAGCTCTTCATCTATTGTGTGCATCTTCTTATCACGAAGATAATAACCTTCGAAATCGGTAACAAGTTTTTTTAGTTCACCCTCTTTCATCAGTTTTATAAACGATACATTTTTGGGTGC
>JABIME010000338.1 GCA_018654125.1 Candidatus Cloacimonadota bacterium | reverse complement strand
TACGCTGTGGAAAAGGTGAAAGAAGTAATTGTGAAGGAGACATAAAATGATAGATATTGAAACTATCAGAGAAAATGCTGTGAAATTTAAAATGCATGGATCTATCGAGAAAGCGATTTGTGAATATAAGAAGATACTCAGAGAAGATCCTTCTGATGTAGATACAGTTTACAATCTGGGTGAATTATATTACACTCGCGGAGATATTGGGGAATCTATCTGGTTTTACGAGAAAGCAGTTGAGATGGAACCCAAGTATAGTTTGGCACTTTACAGATTAGGAATTTCCTGCTTCAGAGCCACTAAATTTTCAAAAGCTATCGAGTATTTTGATAGGATCATTACAGATGCTCCTGATCTGTATATGGCATATTATTGGAAAGGCTTGTGCTACTATCATCGAGGTAACACAAAGATGGCAATAAAGTCTTTTAAAGCATTACATAAAGTAAATACAGAAACTACTTTAGGCTATTACCAGATGTCAATTTCCTACAAAGCAGCTGGCAGATTTAAAGAAGCTGTTAAGTGTTTAGAGACTATTGCAACAGAAGATCCAAATGTCGTTTCAGTTCAATTTCATTTGGGGTTAGCATATCTTGGATTGAAGAAGATAACTAAAGCTATGAAATGTTTTGAGAAAGTTATTGAGTTAAATACGGAACACAAAGGTGCTAAAGATAAGATGGATTTGCTTCTCACAGATCAGGAAATGCTCTATGGATACGGAATTGCATCACAGAAAGAAGATCACACGAAGGAAGAGATCATCACAAATTTCCATGTTGGACAAACCTATAAAGGTATGGGCATGATAGAAGAGGCATTCAAACATTTTAAAGATCAAGTAATAAAGAAAAAATAAGGCGGAGGTTTTATTATGAAATATTTAATAGTTATTTTAATTTTAATGGTCACACTTACGGTATTTGCAGATGACCTAAAGTCATTCTTGGAATTCCAAACACACATAAAAAATGAATCACATCGTGTCGCAGATATGGAGCTTCATAAGCAGATCAAACAATCTCGTGAATCACGGGAATATGAAATTGGAGATACACATACTTATTGGCGTTATGATCTATCTGTGATGCCTCCTGGTTGGGTACAACTTCCAGCAACATGTAGAGCCGTTGGTGAACACTGTTATGTTTTTGTTGCTGATAGTGAATGGCAGGTTAATATGGATGAAGCAGATGTTCAAGAAGTATTTAATTATTTAGAATTTGAAACTATGAACGGAGACAATTATGGTGCAGTAGAAATGGACACTTTACATTTTGGTGAAATACCGGATGAACTGGATAATGATCCAAAACTTATTGTTTTCTATTCTGCTCTTGGTTCTTTTGGAGGTAGTACATTTGATGGATATTTTAGCGGTTACGATCAAGTTACAGAAGCTGAAGCACAGCAAATGAACCCACCTGGGCACAGTAACGAATGTGAAATGATATATATGACGTGTCATCCATTAGATCCTACAGATCCGATAAGAATATCTGTTCTTGCACATGAGTTGGAACATCTAATTCATTGGGGTGGAGATATAAATGAAGATACGTGGGTAGATGAGGGTTTAGCGGAATTAGCGATGGTATATTTTGGTATGCCGGATCCAATTTCTCAATTCAATTCAAACCCCGATAATTCTTTAAATACATGGGATCAGGAATGGGCTGATTATGTAAAAACTATGTTGTTCTTTACTTATTTTGCAGAACAATATGATGATGGAACAATTATTAAAGATCTGGTAAGTGAACCTGCAAATTCTATTACGGGAATAACTAATCAACTTTTAGCACATGGTTACGCTGTTTCATTTGAAACAATATTTGAGAATTGGACTATCGCAAATTTTCTTGATGATCCCACTGTAGAAGAGGGATTATACAATTATGAAAACCTTGATATTCCAATATTTAACGTTACTCATAATCACGGATCATTTCCTGCTTCTGGCAATGGAACTACAAATCCATGGGCAACCGATTATTTGAGAATACTTCCAGACGGTGCAAATTATCACCTCTATCTAGAAGTAGATCATCCTATTAATGTAGGTGTTATTCGCATGAGCGATGATGTTGTATCCACTGTAGATTTCTTTAGTGCAGATGATGTTTTAGATATTAATCTTCCCGAAATGACTGACGAATATTATCGTATGATTATTGTATTTCCAAATGCAGATAATTCATCTTTAAGTTATAATTATGAGATTACAGAGTATACAAGTTCAGATGAAAATACATTGGAAATAGCAGAGGTTAATTTGAGAAATTACCCGAATCCTTTTAATCCATCCACCACGATTTCATTTAATTTAACTACAGAGATCGCGGAGAGCACGGAGTTAACAATATATAATTTAAAAGGGCAAAAAATTAAGAATTTCGATGTCATCCTGAGCGGAGTTGAAGGAGAATTGAATTCAATTTATTGGAGCGGTGATGATAGCAATGGAAAACCAGTTTCATCAGGGATATATTACTACAAATTAGTTGTTGATGATAAGGTTATTGATACAAAGAAAATGCTATTAATGAAATAGTTTACAAATATTTTAATCGGTAGAATTTTGGATTAATCATTCAGATTCTACCGTGTGCTTCATACCAGCGTTCAAACGTAAGATTAGGTTACAACCTTTTACCATTAAATCACACCACGATTACGATAATAGATTAATAAAACAATAAGTAAAATTACCGGAGAAAAATGACAAAGAATCGAGATAGAATAATTTGAAGTATTATAACCAATTATAATAATAATAGTAGGTAACAATATCAAGCCAAGTTTTTTCCAGATAGGTTCATCAGCTATAAAAACAAAAATTCCAATTGCAATGGGAAGTAAAATTGGCCAAAGTCTAAATATTATCCAAACCATAAATACTCCAGCTAGTTAAAAATAAAAACGTTAATTATTAGATAATTCGTTTATTGTAATAATATATCAATAATCCAATTAAAAATGCTATAAGTACAAGCTGAGATGTTATTGTTATATAAATATTTTCAGAGAAAATTTCAACAATTACAGATAACATCGGAAGCAAAACGATGCTAAATTTTCTCCAAATAGTTTGTTCGGTTATGAATATGAATAGTGCTATAGCCAGGGGAAGTAAGAAAGGCCAAAATATCTCAATCATCCATAACATCATCAAACTCCAATCAATAATTTCTAGAATTGCAACTTTTTATTTATTACTTAATTTGACTATAAATATTTTTCATATCTGGAAGTTCTGTAAAATAAAAGTGAACCCAAATGTATATGTGTTGGAATAAAGCAACAATAATTGCTGGTTTTGAAAGCAATAATAACCCAGGAATCCATATAAATAGAAATCCAAATTTATACATTGCATTATTAGAAAATCTGAAGATACCTCTCTTTACAAATTTTTTATTGCGATATGATTCATCAAAATGATCAATTCCATATGCACGCTTGAGCCCAAAATATCTCAGAACAGAATAGATTAAATATAACGCTATCAATAAAAAAATAAATGCTATCAAGTAAGCAATAATCGGGTTTATTTGAAGTGAGTTTCTACTTGAAATACTCAAAGCTAAAATTAACATTGAGCGTGAAATGAACATAATAGAAAATCCAGCTGTATAAAACTTGAAACCAGCTTTGCCAAGAAACTTGGAGATTGATGAATAATATAGTTCCAATCGCCAAACTAACAGCACATAAATCTGATGCACTATTGCAATTCCCACAGAATAGATCAGCCAAGTTTTTGTTGATATTTCCCAGAATTCTCCCTCTAATGTGGAAAAATCAACTAAAATGATAATTCCATAAATTAGGATTATTAATGAGATTAAATGCCAGAGTTGTTTTTCAAATATTTTCATTTATTCTCATATTGAGTTCGATAGCTTAATTTTCCATTTTTATATTCATAAACTCTAAAGGATGGTTGTCTTCCAAATCTGTTTGTCACTGAGCCTGAAACATATAATGGGATATTGCCAATCCAATGTTGTTCCCCTCCATGAAAATGACCTGCAATAATTGCGATTACATCATTAGAATTCAATAGTTCTTCCCATCGATCACGATTTTCAATTTCCCAACCGTCGTGCATTTCGTTATTATAAAAGAAGCCAACAGATGGAATATGATGAAAAACAACGATTGGCTTATTCTGAATTTTTCTAATTGCATTTTCCAGCTCAAAAAATGGATCATAATTCTCAACAGAAAAAGAATAAGCTAATGGATCTGAGTAAATTCCAATAAAGACAACATCTTCAAATTCCAATGTAAAGATCAACTCTCCAAATTGTTCCTGAAAAATGATTAGCTCTTCTTCGAGTTTTTCTTGGAAAATATCGTGATTACCGGGAACGTAATATATTGGTGCATCAAGTTTATTTAATGCTTTAATAGCGCTTAATACACTTATTGTATCACTAAGTCCATCCTGTGTTATATCTCCAGTATGGATCACAAATTGGATCTCCATTGGAAGTCCATTTATTTGTTCAACTAATCTTTGTGTGATCTCAAGATTTGTGCCTTTGCCAATGTGAGTATCCGATATTTGAACGAAATAAAAATGGTCTTTATCAGCATCTATTTCCTCACTTAATAATTGAAGGGAAATGACAAATATAAAGAGTACAAAAATCAATCTTCTTTCTACTCTGTATTTAGCTTTGAACATTATTCTTTCCTTTAATCATTATTTTAGCACTATTCTCAACTTAAGCAAATTATCATTATCTAAAGGTCAAGTTAAAATTATGCTTGCGTGTTTATTAAGCAATTTCAAAGTGTTTTTTTAATTTAGGAGAATTGTATGAGGAAGAAATTATATTTAATTGATGGAACAGCCTTTATTTATCGTGCTTTTTTTGCCTTTATACGTAACCCACTTTATAACAGCAAAGGGCAAAACACAAGTGCAATTTTTGGAACAATAAATTCATTTATAAAATTAGTAGAGGAGTTTAAGCCGGAATATATTGCCATCTCTTTTGATAGACGTGAGAAAACTTTTCGTCATGAGATAACAGAAACTTACAAAGCAAATAGACCTCCAGCACCAGATGAACTTCATCAGCAGGTTGAGCCAATAAAAGAGTTCTTCGCATCGATCGGACTTTCAGATATTTCTTTAGCAGGATATGAAGCAGATGATACAATTGCCACATTGGCAGAAAAATATAAGAGTGTGTTTGATGTAGTTATCGTGTCGGGAGATAAAGATTTTGCACAATTAGTAGATGATCAGGTTACGCTATATGATCCCAAAAAAAACATTACAATGAATGCAGAAAGCATAATAGATAAATATGGAATAACTCCAAATCAGTTTATAGACTACCTTGCAATTTGTGGTGACAGTGCCGATAATATTCCAGGAGTAAAGGGGATCGGTCCCAAAGGAGCCTCAAAATTGTTGAATGAATTTGAAACTCTAAATGGAATTTATGAAAATCTTGAAAAAATAAAAGCAAAAGGGATTCTTGAGAAGTTAACTGGGCACAAAGAAGATGCATATCTTTCTCAAAAGTTAGTAACAATAATTCGGAAAGTTCCAATTGAAGTTGAGGATGAAAACTTAATATTTGATATTAATAAATTACAAAATGGTATTGATTTTTTGAATATTTTTGAACTTTCATCAATTGCAAAAAAGATAAAAAAACTTTCATATATATCACCAAAAATTGAGGAATCTGCACCAAAAGAGATCTTGAGCTTTACGAATGAATTCAACTTTGATGGAAGTGAGACAGGTCTAAAATATCAGACTATTCTTACTGACACAAAAGAGAGTTTTGCAGAGTTAATATCAAAATTGGAATCAGCAGAAATTATTGCCATTGATACAGAAACAACTTCTACAGATCCGCACCTGGCTGAGTTAGTTGGAATTTCAATATGTACAGATATCAGTAAATCTCATTATATCCCACTTCAGCATCAGATGGCACAAAATCTTGATACGAAAGAGGTGTTGATTCAGTTAAAAAACGCACTTAAAAACAAGACTCTTGTTGCTCATAACTCTAAATATGATCTACTTGTTTTAGAGTATGCAGGCTGGAAGGTCGAAGAGAATATTTTCGATACAATGATAGCACACTATCTTATAAACCCTACTTCCAGACACTCGTTAGCAAATTGTGCTTTAGAAGAATTTGCTCATGACATGATACCGATCTCAGAACTTATCGGGAAAGGAAAAAAACAGATAACTTTTGATCTGGTTCCAACAGATCAAGCTGCTAAATATGCTGCAGAAGATGCTTACATTACATATAAATTGTTTGAAATTTATTTAGAAAAATTAAGGAAAAATGAGCTTTATGAACTTTACCTAACTATCGAATTACCACTAATATGCGTTCTTGCTGATATCGAGAAAAATGGTGTAAATATTGATAGCAAAATACTAGCAAAATTCTCAAAACGGAACCAGAAAAGGCTTGGTGAACTTACTAAAGAGATCTTTGAGATCGCTAGATCACAATTCAACTTAAATTCACCACAACAGCTTTCTAAAATTCTTTTTGAAGATCTCGGAATAAAACCGGAGAAAAAGACCAAAACGGGATATTCTACAAATATTACAGTTTTAGAATCTCTGGCAAAAGAGCATGAAATTGCTAGACTTTTAATTGATTACAGACAGATCTCAAAGTTGGAATCAACTTACGTTTCTGCTCTTCCAGAGCTTATCAATCCAAAATCCGGTAGAGTGCATTCATCGTTCAATCAGACTGTTGCCTCAACCGGAAGATTATCATCTTCCAACCCAAATCTGCAGAACATTCCAATACGAACAGAAATGGGAAGAGAGATTCGAAAAGCGTTTTGTGCAAGCGATGATGAGCATGTGATATTGGCTGCAGATTACTCACAGATAGAGTTGCGAATTCTGGCGATTCTTTCTGGTGATGATAAAATGATAGATGCGTTTAATAATAAACAGGATATTCATCGTGAGACAGCTTGTATTATTTTTGATGTTCCCAAAGAGGAAGTTACTTCAGATCAACGAAGATATGCGAAGATCATTAATTTTGGGCTGATGTATGGAATGGGATCTTTCCGTATCTCGCAGGAACTTGAGATTTCACGCACGGAAGCTAAGGAATTTGTAGAAAATTATTTCAATAAATTTCCAACGATTAAAGAATATTTACATTCCGGAATTCAGCAGGCAACAATAGACGGATTTGTTTCAACAATCTATGGTAGGAAGCTATTCCTGCCAAATTTATACAGCTCTAATAAAATGTTGGCAGAAGGTGCAAAACGTGTTGCTACAAATATGCCAATTCAGGGAAGCGCTGCAGATATAATAAAGGTTGCTATGATATCTTTACATAAAAGAATTAGTAATGACCCAGACATTAAAATGATAATTCAGGTTCATGATGAACTTGTTTTTGAGATTAGAAAAGATAAATTAGAAGAATCTAAAAGAATAATTATAGAAGAGATGGAAAAAGCAATACCGGAGAAATATAGAGGTATTGTTCCGCTAATTGTAGATGTTGGAATTGGGCAAAATTGGTATGAAGCGCACTGATATAATGAGGGATTAGGAATTAAAAGGAGATTATTATGAGTTTACACATTGAAGCAAAAAAGGGAGAAATAGCAGATACAATTCTTTTACCTGGAGATCCGTTAAGAGCTAAATTTGTTGCAGATAATTTTTTGGAAGATGCAGTTTGTTATAATAGAGTCCGTAATATATTTGGTTATACAGGAACGTATAAAGGCAAAAAAATTTCTGTTCAAGGAACAGGTATGGGAATCCCTTCGATGTCTATTTATGTAACTGAACTTATTAAAGATTATGGTGTGAAAAACTTAATAAGAATTGGAAGTTGCGGTGCTATAAAACCGGAAATAAACTTAAGAGATGTAATCTTAGCGGAAGGTGCATCGACTGATTCCCAAACAAATAAACTTGTTTTTAATGGAGCTGATTTTGCAGCAATTGCAAATTTTGAATTACTACTTAAAGCTTATAATGTTGTGAAAGAGAAGAAAATGAATGTTCATGTTGGGAACGTATTGTCATCTGATATTTTCTATTCTGATGATCCTGATTTTTGGAAGATCTGGGCAAAATATGGGATATTGGGAATCGATATGGAAGCAACAGCATTGTACAGCATTGCAGCGAAATATGGTGTGAAAGCTCTAACAATTCTAACAGTGAGTGACCAAATTAATCGAGGAGAGGCAGCATCAAGTGAAGAGAGACAAACAGGTTTTAGTAAAATGATAGAGATAGCTTTGGAAACGGTTAGTAAATAAATGGAGAATTTATGAAAAAGAAATACACAACTTTTGCAGTAAAGCAAACAGAAAATTTATGCAAGATACCAAGTCCGAGTGGCTTCACAAAATTAGCTACAGACTATCTTAAAAAAGAGTGTAAGAAATTGGGTTTTGTTGCCAGCTCTAGCCGAAAGAATTCTGTTCTGGTTGATATTGGCGGGAAAGGAGAGCCAGTAGTTCTGGCAGCTCATGTAGATACCCTAGGTGCTATGGTTCGTTCACTAAAATCTAATGGAAGATTACGTTTTACAAAGATTGGTGGTTACCCCGAAAATAATATTGAAGCAGAGAATTGCATAATTCATACTCGCGATGGAAAAGAATATTCAGGAGCTATCCAGCTAAATAATCCAGCAGCTCATGTGAACAGAGAACTTGCCAAAGATAAACGTACTGATGAAACTATGGAAGTTGTGATCGATGAAAAAGTAAGATGTGTAAAAGATGTAGAAAAATTGGGAATATCAACAGGTGATTTTATCTCACTGGATCCGCGCACTATAATTACGAAATCTGGTTTCATAAAAAGCAGACATCTAGATGATAAAGCAAGCGCAGGTATATTGCTGGCTTTAGCACAAATGGCAGCAGACAAAGAAATTAAGTTTAACAGGAAAGTATACTTGCTTTTTACCACCTATGAAGAGGTTGGGCATGGAGGGTCATCTGGAGTTCCCAAAGATGCAGTTGAAATGATCTCAGTTGATATGGGTGCAGTTGGAGATGACCTTAAAACAGATGAACATAAGGTTTCTATTTGTGCAAAAGATTCTGGCGGACCTTATGATTATGATGTTACGACAAAATTAATTCAATTGGCAAAAAAGAATAAGCTGAATTATGCTGTAGATATTTATCCGTATTATGGTTCAGATGTTGAGGCAACACTCTTCGCCGGTTATGACATTAAACATGCTCTTATTGGACCAGGTGTAGCAGCTTCTCATGGATACGAAAGAACACATGCTGAAGGATTGGAAAACACATTGAAGTTATTAGAATTGTATTTGAAGAAATGATTCTAAGTAAAAAGAAAAGTGCTAAGATAACTCGAAGCACTTTTTTTTTAATTAAGAACTAAATAATCTATTCCTTTTGATCAGAATAAATACTTTTCACAGAACTGCGATTTAATACAATGATAGATAATACACCGAGTATCGCTCCATAAGGGAAAGAAAAACATTCAATACAGCTTATTACAATGCTGAATGTTCGGTTTTTTCTTTGTTTTAACCATTTACTAGAAAATATTTTTGCAATACCAAACGCTATAGCAAATAGTAAAATAATAATCCAAATAGAAATAATTACTCCCATAGACTGAATTGGAAATTCACCATCAAAATTTTCACTGAGTTTAAAAACAAAGATGATAAATCCAAAATAAAGTGCCATGAAAACAGAATATAGCAGTGCTAAAATACCTGATATCAAATGAAACATTGATAGTAAATTAATGTGCTCATTATCAATTATCGTTTGTCTAGATATTTCTTCATTCATCTTTTATCCTCCTCATTGTGAGTTAAAAAAAATTACCAGCCGCCGGAAGCGCCACCGCCACCAAAGCCGCCACCTCCACCAGAGAATCCGCCAAATCCTCCACCGAATCCACTACCACCTCTGCTGCGCCCACTACCCAGCATACTGCCAAGGAATAAAGCTGTAAACAAGCCACCTCTTCTTCTGCCAAGCCCACCAAATACGAACATGAATATGAATACTATTAGCCCAAATGGGACCTGCTTTCTTTTCCCACTTTTCTGCTGTTTATCATATTTTGCAAGATCTTCATCAGTGATCTCAAATTCTTGTGTAACCAAACCACTAATTGCTAATAAACCATTTGTAATCCCACCTGCAAAATCTCCCTCTTTAAAACCGGGCACAATATAATTCCTAATAATATATCCACTTTTTGTATCTGTGATAATCGATTCTAGTCCGTAACCAACTTCAATTCTGATCTTCTTTTCATTTAATGCAACTAGCAGAAGAACACCATTATCGAATTCTTTTTGCCCGAGTTGCCAGGCTTGAACAACTCTCATAGAATAGTCTTCCAGGTTTTCGCCTTGTAATGAAGTGATGGTGAGCAATGCAACTTGCGATGAGGTTTTTGCTTCCACATCCCGTAAAAGTGCTTCCAGTTTTCTCTCATCATTTGCATTAATTATGCTTGCATTATCATTAACAGCACCTTTTAATTTTGGAACATCCAAAGAAAATAAAATACTTACTGCAAAAATGAGTATAATTGAAATTATTATTATCTTCTTCATCTTATTTCTCCAGGATTTCAATATTATCGGTCAGTTCATTTTTATCATCCGATTGTATGGGGAAGTGCTGTGCCAGCAGATTCCCACATTCTATTATTGATTCCGATAGATGAACCGCTATCTCTTTTTGCTTGATGCCCTTGATAATATTATTAACAATATTCTGCCATTTTTCTTTTGGAATTTTAGCGTTTATTCCACTATCTGCAAGTAATTCTACACGTCGCTCCATATTAGAGATAAAGATCAAAATACCAGTTCTATCTTTTGTATTATAAACTCCCGATTCCATAAAATAGCGAGTAGCTCTTTCTGTAACTTTTTGGTTTCTTATCTTTTTTGGAACGATTATACGATCAATGCAGGAAAGATTTCCAATAAAATAGAAGAGAGCAATAACTATAAAAGTAGAAAACCCGTAGAATAAGATCAGGTAATTTACAGAATAATCCCAAAATTTACCTTGCAGAAACTGCTCAATATTGCCTGCAAAAAACATCATTACCACAAAATAGATAAATCCAATAACTACTGCGAATATTAGTTCATAAATAGCATAATCGTAGCTTTCTTTTATTATTGCAGAAGCAATTTCACCGGAAGTTTTACTCTCTGCCGTTTTAACAGCAGAGCTTATTTTTTTTATATCATCTTTGTTTAATTTGAATCCTGACATTTCAATACTCCTTTTCTTAACACAGAGTAATTTATTTTCCTCTGTGATTCAGTGTGTCCGTGTTGAAACTTTTCCTAAAATTCTACTTTCGGAGCTTCTTGTGCACCTTCAGCAGATTTAAAATATTGCTTCTCTTCGAATCTAAACATGTTAGCCAAAATAACTTTTGGGAACATTTTGATGTATGTGTTGTAATATCTGGCAGCTTCATTAAATCTTTTACGTTCAACAGCTATTCGATTTTCTGTACCTTCAAGTTCATCTTGAAGAGCTAAGAAATTCTGATTTGCTTTGAGATCAGGATATTTTTCCATTACAACCATAAGCCTTTGCAGAGCTCCACTCAGACCACTTTGAGCCTGTTGAAATTTCTGGAACATAGCAGGATCATTAAGAACTTCATCTGAAATATTAAAGGTTCCACCTGCTTTTGAACGAGCTTCCGAAACTGCTGTAAATGTATCTTTTTCGTGAGCTGCAATTTTTTTAACAGTATTCACAAGATTAGGTATTAGATCATATCTGCGCTGATATGTATTTTCAACTTGGCTCCACTTTTCCTTAACACCCTCATCTAATTTCACCATATTGTTATAAGTTCTAATAACATTCGAGATAGTTACAATTGCTAAAAAAACAACTATTCCTACAGCGATAAGACAACCCTTTTTTGCGTTATTGCTCATTATATTTTCTCCTTTTATTGCTCACGGATTTCCACAGATTTGGATAGATAAATAACTAAAATTCATGACTCTTAATCCGTGTTTACCTGTGAGCTAATTTTTTAATACACCTTTTATTGTAATAGATCTTCGCTAAAATTGTTACCTAAATAACTTCGCCAGTCTGCCCAAGATCCCTCAGTGCCGTCGCCATCACTAAAAATTAATCTGTAGCTTTCATTCTGATGAAGGTCAATAAATATAAATGTTCTATAACTTTTGATTCTATATTTCCAGATTTGATACTCTTTTTGTGCAAACTTAGTTCCTGATCCGGTATTCAATTTCAATACTTCAAAAGGTTTTCCGTATTTTATGTAAACTTTGCCTGTGTCAGTTTCCCAACCTTTATTAAAATGAGAAAAATGTTGGTTACAATATTCAATTCTAGCTTTAATTTCTAGTAGGAATTCATTGCTTTCTGTAGCTGGATTTGGGTCTTGTGCTTTCCAAAAGGCAGATATGTATTCCCATTTATTTTTTTCATCTAACTTCCTGTAATATCTTCTTTGATTTGTAGAAATAAAATAACTCACAAGCTTATACTCATCTTTTAGGTTATCAAACACATGACCTTCTGGTTTAAGTGTTGCTTCCTGTGAAACCAAAGAACTAAGATAAATTCCTAACAAAAGTATAATAAATACAATTTTTTTCAATTCAATCTCCTTTATCGCAAAAGTTTTGCATTAAAATCTAAACCGAGATACTCTAGCCATTCTTCCCAAGAACCATATTGCTCTTCACCATCACTAAAAATAAGTCTAAAATCTTTGTGTTGTTGAGGTTCAATAAAAAGAAATGTCTGATAAATGCCCAATCTATATTTCCAAATTTGATACTCTCTAAATGCTAGTTTTGTATAAATACCTGTTCCTTCTAAATCAATTATTTCAAAAAAGTCTTTATAATTGGTTAATTTTAAAATTTCAAATGGTTCTCCATATTTTATATAAACTTTTCCCATATCGGTTTTCCAACCTTCTTTGAAGTGAGAAAAATGCTTGTTGGAATACTCAATTCTAACTATAATTTCTTGTTGAAATTCATTGTGATCAGTGGTTGGATTTATATCTTGAACTTTCCAAAAAGTTGAGAGATATTGCCATTTATGCTCATAGCTAAGTGTTTTATAATATCTTTTTTGATTTGAATTAAAGAAATAACTTACAAGCTTATATTCATCTCCTATGTTACTAAAAATATGTCCCTGTTTCTGTGGGAGATTAGTAGGAAGCTCTAAATGTCCTAAGAAGGTTTCAATAACGAAATCAGACAGATTCCCCTCTGGTTTGGAAGTGAGTTCTTGTGAGACTAAAGAACTAAAACAAATTCCAAATAATAGAAGAAAAAGTAAAATTTTCTTCATCTAACCTTTTTTCTTTTGTAACTAATTTCAACAACTGCCAGAATCATTATTGCAGCACTGATCCATTGAATTGGAGACAGTAAATGACCATTAACTAAGTAATCAAAAATAATAGCAGAAATTGGGAAGAACAATTCGCAAATAGTAGAAACAATAGCTGTAACTTTATTGAGTCCGTAATAAAATAGGAATATTGCTCCTGAACCGGTGGTAACAGCAATTATCAAAAAGAAGAT
>JABIME010000337.1 GCA_018654125.1 Candidatus Cloacimonadota bacterium | reverse complement strand
TGCTGGGAACCAAACTAACACGCTTGTTAGGTGTAGTTGCCTTATTTTATTTCGTTCTCCTTTTCAATTTGTCTTGTTATCTCGTCCGAAAATCCAACATTTCTTAAAATTGTTACTATAAAATCTGTTTTACCGTGAATATAAGAATCAATATCATTCGGATATTTATATGCAAGTTTTTGATCATATTATTGCTTTATATCTGAATATCTGTATCCTCATCTTCATCATGCATTGAGTTGAAGTCATCGGCTTCATCAAAGCCATAGGCAAATATGACCTCGTAGGTTTGACCTGGAACAAGGACCCTATCAAAATCATCACCTGAATTCAGTGGAATTGTGAAACGCATTTCAGAGATTCCATTTTCTTCATGTCCGAAAACACGGGTAACATTATTTTCACCACCAAGACCAACATCAGCTGAATGCATCGTTTCAGTAACTCCAAAATCATCTCGAACATATGTTGTGCCATCATTAACATATCCGATAATAAAATTTGCATCCTGCATATCGTCAGTAGGATCGAAACCCACTGCCAGCCAACCGGTAGTAGGTGCAAGCAGCATGCATCGTAATGAATCTCCAACGACTTTCCACTTGAAAGTGAAATCATCTTTAATCTCTACATTGAAATCCTGAGTGTCATTATCAAGGCTTATATCTCCACCAGTTGTTACACCATTGTTTCCACCTCCGGAAGTATTATCTACTGTAAAGGATGAAAAGCCAGCATTAGTATGCATAGATGCAAAGCTGTCATCATTTCCATAAGCCAGGATAAGTGGATAACTTTCGTTCCAAAGTAATGGTTTATCAAATGCATCACCACTATCAAGGGGCATAGAGAAATAAATAAATGATTCAGTTTCGGTTTCTAACCCACCAGTATAGTAAATATCGTTCGAACCTCCATTGCTTTCATCAGAAGAATGCGAAGTGGTTGAACTGCCCCAATCGTCCCGCAAGTAACCAACAGAATCATTTTCTACATAACCGATGATAAAATTAGCATCCTGCATTACATTGGATGGATCAAAACCCACCGCAACCCAACCATTTGTAGGTGCAGAAACTACACAATGGATCGTATCAGGATCAACCAGCCAGTAAAACTTCATCCCAATCGTTTCTAAGGACAGGTATTGGGTTGTGTCAGGAAAAGCAGAAGAGTTTCCTCCACCTCCTCCGCCACCGCCACCATCTTCGGATATTGTGATCTCAGAAAATCCTGCTGCAGCATGATAAGAATCGTAATCATCTTCATTTCCACGTGCCAGTAAAATTGAATATGTTTGATCCAACTCTAAGATCGAGTCATATTGATCACCGGAATTCAAAGGTATTTTAAATTCTAACTCTGTAAGTCCACCACTTTCGGAAGCAGTAATTAAACTAATATCATCAGTTCCACCCAGACTGATATCGGAACTGTGTGCTGTATTGGAAACACCCCAGTCATCACGTATAAAGCCACTGCCGCTCGAAACATAACCTATAATGAAGTTAGCATCCTGCATCATAGAAGCGGGATCAAAGCCAACTGCGATCCAACCAGAAGTATTTGCACTGAGAATACAATGCAGATCTGTGTTATCAACCTTGTATTTGAGTGTAACTCCGGCAGATGTAACAGAAACAAATCCCAATGTGTCTGGTGGTGTAGTTCCAGGGCCGACAATTTCATCCTTCACGGTATCGCAGCCAGAGAATATAATAATGACTAGTAAAGCTGGATAAACGAGAAATTTAGTTTTCATATTCACCTCCTACCATTCCAAACGACGCTGAATATTAAAGCCCAATCTTAGATATGGATCTGAATCTGCTCCCAGACTAACACGACGCAATCCAATATCATCTGTATTTGAAAGCAAGAAAATAAACTGATGCCCGTAAGTATCAAACTTTAACCCAAGGCCGTAAGCATCTTCTTCTCCAATATATTGCGCAAGTTCATCTCCAGCTGATTCACGATCTAGAACCGGATAATATTCAGCCAAAATACTGATATTATCAACGATCTTGATCGTAATTCCGGCTCCAAAAGCAAACCTTTGATTATATCCATCATAAGCCGGATTTATTGTTGCTGTAAATCTATCGAATAATTCATCATTCTGAAGCGATAAATAGCAAAAGAGATTTCTTCGAGTTGGTTCTTCCTGACTAATCTCCTCATAACTGAAATAATCAACTCCCAGCTGTCCGTAAACAGGGAAATCTTCAAGATCGATCCGATATGCCAAACCAATAATCTTTTCACTTTTTTGACGAGAATAAGATACATTTAATTCTGCTTTGCGAATAAACTGGTATCGAGCGCTTAGATTGATGTTTGCTCCGACATCCATTCCCAAAAAGTTATCCAATGGCTTATCGGTAATATCACCATAGAAGCGATGACGAATCATGATCTCACCCTGTTTTGCTTTTAACCCCGATGGATGGATCAGGTTGATCATACTGAAATCGTATGCCAGTAAAGATGAAAAGATCAGGAGAAAAACGACGACTAATCTTAACCGCATAAATCCCCCTTATTCAACCGTAAGTGTAGCTGATTTCTTCCCAGTTTTGTTGCAGTTTGTTTTCACTTTGATCTTATCACCAGATTTAGCATCAATTATCTTATAAAGCACTGTTCCGCTTTCAGCATCATCCTGTTTTTCGATCTTTTGTTCGATTATCTCTTCCTTATTCAAATAAACGGTCACTTCAAAAATGAAGTGCTTTTCTGCATCCTTGACCTTGTGATCAAAACTGACTGTAAGGATCGACGTTTCCTGATTGAATTCCAGCTCTACATTTGATGCTGGATGAGCTGATAATAAAAGACTTCCTAAAACAAAAACTACTAAGAATGCAAACTTCATAAACCCTCCTTATTTTTTCTTTTTAAAATACATCGCCTTTATCCAGTTAAAGTTCAAAATGAAATGTAATATACCCAAAAGGATAAATATCCTGCCTCCCCATCCATGAATCAAAAGCACAGTTTCATCACCCTGCAGCTCCGAGGGAATAAATTTGTAGAGTATCATCGCTATAACAACAACTAAAAAAGTTATTGCTAGAAACATGTTCAAAACCTTCAAAATTTTTTGTTTTTTCATTCACTTCTCCTTTCGTATATATTACTTTATAGAATTTAAATATGTATTATGTCAAACATTTTTTTTGAGTGTACGTCTTCAAATGATTTTGGTCACAAACTATTATAAACTAAGAGGCACATATTAAACAACTATCAGGGTGGTGTAATTTCAAGAATCAAATAGTAGCTTCAAATTTTTTGTAAATTATTGAAACCAAATTCATATCTCTTAAAGTATTGGAATTTCGTTTTAATATTCTAATGTGTTAGCTTGATATCTAATCAAAGTTTCTAATCTTTATCGTATACTACAGTGAACAAATGGA
>JABIME010000336.1 GCA_018654125.1 Candidatus Cloacimonadota bacterium | reverse complement strand
GTGAATAATATTGCCATCTCATTTTGCAAGAGTTTTGCAGAAGTTGGATAAGAATTATTATAAGTATACTCCAATCCAATTGTGCCACTTTGATCTTCAATTCCTACAGTGGCAAATTGTCCATGATTTACAAATCCACCTCCATAGCTGCCTTGATCTGAATTATTTACAACTTTATATTGGAACAATATCTCGTTATCCTCAGTGGATGTTGGATAGTAAGCTTGATCATAAATAATTAATTCAAAAGTCTCTTCATCACTATTGTATTCATTTAATAAGCGTGACCACTCAATAATGAAACAATGAAGATCTACATTATAATAGTAACACACATTGCCGTCTGTGATTATAAGATCATCCCAAAATGGAGCAATGATAGGTGATGGTCCACTAGGGCTTGGTATACTCCAGTTCATAAAAGTGTCAAGATCACATTCTCCCGGAGCTATCCAGCCGTTGGAACAAACAGTGATATTTGAATAATCCACTCCATAGAATTTAAAATTGAAAGGAAGATTAATCAGATCTGTATCACCCATATTTCCTACATCTACAAGTGGTATTACTGTTCCACCTCCTCCATATACAGGATCAATTTCTACCCACTGATAAGAAGGTGATTTATAGTATTCAAGATCACCATCATCATAACATGAATATCCGTATTCATCAGGACCAAGAGGGTCATTAATAGTTAGGTTGCCCATATCAATGACAAACTGTATTGTATCATTATATCCAGAAGTATTGTAAAGATGCAGATCGAAAATTAATTGAGTGCCAGGAAAAAGCATAGCTCCGGCACTTATTTGAAAAGTATCGTTTGTATTTGAGGATTGATTACCAGGCTGAATCTGATTGAAAAATCCGGTTGGGTCATCAATATTCAACCAGCTATTTTCGCAACTGATTGTAGCTGATACATCAACGAGTCCTACATTACCATTATTTTCGAGCATTATTTGTAATTCAGCTGTTTCACCAGGATCAAATATACCATTTGAGTTATCTAGTATTGTACAATTCACAAAAATTAAGTTTGCACCTTCCACTAATAAATAAATGTAATCTGTCCAATGAGAACCTGAATTATCTGTTATGTTTAAATCTAATTGAATTATTGTACCATCAAGTGCATCGGGATGAACTGAAAAATCGAAATCATCAGCAGAATAAACTGAAGTTCCGGGGGCTATATTTCCATAATCTTCATGAGAATCTGTAATTGTGATATACTCGCTGATAGAGCTAATGTCAACCGATACTGAATTAACCTGTGATATTCCAAAATTTTCAAGTGATACACTCAATTCAATATTTTCTCCGGGATTCATAATTCCATTTCCATTCCCAGAAGAACTACCACTATTATCATCATCTACTAGATATTCATCAACATTGATGAGTGATAAATCTTCTACAATATTAAAGCTGTTTATATGAGGAATAAAATCGTGTTTTGTGATTGTAACTGTAACTTCACCGGTGCTACTTATTTCAAGAGGAAAGATAACTTCACCATTCTCATTAGTCAATCCAGTTTGGAAAATTTCATCGTCTCCTTTCAATATTGTAACCCAGGCATTTTCCACAGGAAGGTTACTCAAATCTTCCACATTTACTACAAAGAAATTTGTACCTAATACTACTTCATCCGAATAATCGGCTACAAGTCCTTGGGGAATACCCGTCCAAATCTCCATGCCGGGATCTCCCATCAGGTTATTCCAATATGAAAACTGATCAACTGCATTAGCAGGATTGCCAGGGTAATTGAGGTAAAGATTTAATTTTCCTCTGTTTAAAGCTCCACCCATATGGTATATTTCATCAACAAAAATTCCATGAAAAATTCCAACATCTACGCAATTATTAAAGCATGTATGAGTATTGCCTGTAGCTGTAGAAATAGCTGCTACAGCTCCTTTCAAATTACCAGGCGAACCAGCTTTTAAAAATCGTTCACTTATACAATCATTTGTACCTTCAAAATCACCGGTTAAACATGTAAGTGAAACAACTACTGGCATCATATTACCATTAGTTAAGTTATCGATGCTATTATTATTCCAACCGCTCATATTTGCGAAACCACGATAATTAAAATAGCTCATTCCTTCATTGATTCCATTTTGTATCTGGTAAACCCAGCTACCTTGTGAAGTGTCGTATACTTCCTGAAAACTGAAATCAGGTCTCTGGAGTTCGATAATTTGTTTTATGTTCTGTTTTGTTTCAATACAGGAAGGTCCTGAATCTGAGGGGTCACCTACTAGCAATGTTTTATCATACCATTCTGTTTGAGTTAGATAAGGTTCTTTTTCATAATTCAGAATTTTAGCGACAATTGTTTGAAGCTCTAAGATTGAATTAAAGGAGAGTCTTCCTATAAATACATCTGCCAGAATATCATCTCCTTCTAGCGTGGTGTACACATGATCTCCTTCACCATTGTACATTCCACCATCGAGATGACCTGTGGGAATAGAATAATTTCCACCCGCATCACCTACAAGGCAGACAAACTCGGGAGGATTTTCCCAAGTATCATAAGCATCTTGGATATAACTTTTAATCTCAGCTAAAGTGGTTCCAGTTTCACTTGTATTTGTCATAACCACATCAAAACCTTTTTGATGTTTCCAGTCTGCCAAAATCTGCAATACGCTCTCGACATTAGCGTCATCAGGATATATGAACAGGTAACAAGGTTCCTGAAACTCACCATTGTCACGTATGTCATAATTATAATTTAAAATTGTGGATCGGTACATGGATTCAAAGTATTTTGATCTTTTGTTTTGTTTTGTCTTCTTATTCAAACCACCTAATCCATTACATTCTATAGTTATCTCTAAGTTTGTGAAAATAGATAGCTCGTTTTCTAAAGGACTATATTGAAAAGGATTTATTGTAACTGGAACAATACGGTAATCACGCATGATAGCCGGTGAAGCAATCTCTACTATTTGCCCAGGGAAGATCACTTCATCATTATAAAATTCCTCATCTATCACAAAAGAGTTATCCTCTCTTTTACTATCTGAACTTAAGTTTTGCCTAGGATAAACAGTAATGTCCTGAATTACTTCGTCATTTTGTGAAGTGATTTTAAAAGTTACTTCGCCTTGAGCGGGAATTGCAACAAGTCTGGTGAATCTTGGTAGATTGGGTTTCCCTACTTCAACGAATTCCCCTTCATTCCAATAGAAAATTTCTTGATAATTTTTTCCATTAATCAACTGTGTTTCAATTTCATATCCATCTAATTGAAAGCTCAACTTTGTAGTGTTTAGGTCAAGTGTCTCTGCTTCAAAAAGTTCACCTGTAGAATTTTGTGGAATATCGTTCCAAATTGAAAATACATTTGTAAAGGCCATGATAAGAAATAGAAAGATTAAAATTTTCTGCATATACTGCTCCTAATTTTATTTATATTGATTATTACAAGCATTTGACGTTCCATACCATTACTTGTATGCTAATACACTGTAATAAGAGTGTATTATAATTTGTATTATATAGTAAATTATAAATTAATTTTATCTATTTGATAACATAAAATCAATTAATTTAATCATTTATATAATATTTAATACATAGCTGTTTAATATTTACAAATCACTAAAGAGAATTAGTAGAATTCTAAAAATATATGAATTGATGCTTATTACCAAATTTGTTCATATAAACTCACTGTTCGTTAATGTACATTGGCTGTCCGTAATTACACAATAGCAAGAATCTGCTTAGATTCATAAAATTATTTCAATAACATCATTTTTCTTGTTTGTTGGAAATCCGCGGATTTTAATTTGAAGAAATATATACCTGATGCAACAGGTTGGTTATTGTCATCAGTACCGTTCCAAATTATGGAGTGCGTAAACTTTGTTGAAACAGTAGCAAAAGAATTGCTGCAGTCTAAGGTTTTCACTTTTTGCCCTTTCAAATTATAGATTCCTAGTTGTGCACTAATAGCATTCTCAGCGGTTAATGAAAAAGAAATTGTCGTAGAAGGATTAAATGGATTAGGATAATTAGAGAGTTCTTTAACTGGTCCTAAAATATTTGTTTGGGCAGTTCCCACCGGATCTAGTTCAACTCCTTCTATCCAGTTCGTTTGCCACAAAACACCTGCATTATCACCCGCTTTATCAAGTATCATTGCACCATTCCCCTCATTGATCTGCCAGTAATGTACTAATCCATCTTCAAAGCCATGAAGATATTTATTCATGTTTTGTATAACTTCACCTTGATCCATAAAATAGTCCCAAACTCTCACCTCATCAATGACACCATCAAAACTTTTATTAAGCATCGCAAGGTTTCCAAGATAGATATCTTGGTTAATATTATCTTCTACTATACCTGATGGTGCAGTTGGGTAAGTTGTGATTATTTCATCTCCATTAATGAATATTCTTACCAAATTGACCCCGTCATAACTGATTGCAACATGGATCCACTCATTTAGCTGAATTGAATTTTCGGGTGATGCAGAAGAACTCAATGTTCCATCTGCGTGCTGCATTTGCAGCACAATAGAGTGATTTGGATAGAGAACAAATACGTTATTTAGAAATATTGAGATATAGGTTTTATCGAATATTCTTCCCCAGCCAAAAACTGCATCAGAACCATAGGAATAGGGATAGATCCAGGATTCGACAGTAAATTCTTCAGAGATTTCTGTTGAGGTCTCCGATGGGCATATAATATGACTCTCAACAGAATCAAATTCCAGTGCTGTGTGATCATTGAAAACCTGAATGTAATCTTCCTTCAAGTATGAGATCGTGTTTTCTCCTGCCAGAACTACCAGTAGCACAGAATATGTCCCCGGTTCTTCATATGTCCAAGTTGGATTTTGTTCAAAACCATCAAAGCTCCCATCATTATCAAAATCCCAAAACCATGCTGTAATTGGATCTAATGAATTTGAAAGGTCAGCAAAAGTTGCAGTGTAGGGAGCATTACCTGTAGTATATTCTACAGTGAAGTTTGCGCTGTACAATTTGTTTTCCCACCAACAGATTTGTCCTGAAGACCTTCCAATTGCTGCCAAATCAATATCTCCATCATTATCAAAATCTTGTGCAGTAGCACTGAACCCATCTTCAAAAAGTCCGGGGAGTGGAAATTCATCGAACACCTCATCTCCCAAATTCTCATATATATAGGCATTGTCAGGACCTTGACCAACTGCAAAAAGATCGTTATCCCCATCCAAATCAAAATCAGCACAATCCATCCACAAAGCTCCACCAAAAGTGTCGATATCATTTCGGGTAAAACCTCCCTCACCATCGTTATCCCACCAAGCCAGGAGTCCACCCATACAGGCAGCACCAAGAATATCAATATCTCCATCTTCATCTAAATCATTGCCCACAATAGTATGAACACGATTAAAATACGGGTCTACAACTATACCATCTCCAAAATTTTGAGTTCCATCATTTTCCCACCAGACAATATCATTTAGTATTTCACCACAAGCCACAACATCCATATCATCATCAGAGTTTATGAAATCTGCAAAGACATATGTAGATTGTTGGAATATTTCGGAAATAATGATCTTATCAGAGAAACCAAGATCTCCATCATTTCTCCACCATACTACTTCGCTCAAAGCATTTGACATATCAAATTCAGAACATAGAATATCTATGTCTCCATCTCCATCCAGATCTTTAAGGTCGATGGTGTGTGGCATTACAAGTGAGTTATCTAATTCTGTTTGAATAAATCCGGTTTCGGTATTTTCTATGATAACTACCAGATTGCTAGCAAGTGCTGCCAATACAATATCATTATCATCATCGTTATCTAGATCTGCAGCTCTTATTGAGCGTGCCCAACTTGGATTTGAATAAATTGTTGTTCCTGAAAAGTTGCCCGATCCATCGTTCAACCATAATATGCAATCAGCTCCGGCAGTAAGCAGATCAAAATCTCCATCATTATCAAAATCAATCGAGAAAATTTCCATTCCTTCATCATAATCAGTACAAATTTCGTGCATTATAAACTGGTTATCCATAGCAGAAACTAATACGACAGCGCATAATAAAAAAGTAGCAACAATTGTTTTCATCATAACCCCTCAATTAAAATTATTTACATTCTAATTTGCAATTGCCATTCCAATTAATTACGACCACTATCTCATTACTATAATATGATGATATAACTGCCTACTAATTGGAATTCACAATGAATTGCCTTATGGTTTGGTATATCCCTAAAGTTAGCTTAAACAGATAATTATGCTGAAGTGGTCATGCATTATGTAATGCTAACTCAGCAAAAATATGCTCACAGTTTACTGCATAATTTATAATATGTAATGATGTATGGTAAAATTCTCTAACGTTTATTATTTGTCTAAAATACAAGATGGATCTATTTATTCTTGCTTACTAAAATATTATCCTTTTATCCTTTTTATATCAGCACCGAGTTTTTGCAATTTTGCTTCAATTTTATCATAACCTCTATCAATGTGATATATCCTTGAGATTGTTGTTTCACCATCTGCTGC
>JABIME010000335.1 GCA_018654125.1 Candidatus Cloacimonadota bacterium | reverse complement strand
TGATGGAATTATTTGTTTTGGTAATACTCTGGTTCATCTCTCCGATGCAAAAGACATTGAGGGTTTCTTAAAAAAAGCATACGATTTACTTAATGATGGTGGAATAATTGCGATTCAAATTATAAATTATTCCAGAATTTTCAGTCAGAAAATTGACCATCTTCCTACAATAGAAAATGATAAAATTCAATTTGTTAGAAATTACAAAATTACCAGAAAACCTAGAAATGTTCAATTTAAGACAGAGTTAACGATAAAAGAAACAAACGAAATCATCGAAAATAAAATTGGTCTATTTCCAATTTTTCCGGATGAATTATATAAGATGATGCAAAAAATTGGATTTTCTAACATTCAGCAGTTTAGTGATTTTTCTAAAGGTGATTTTACGGCTGATTCAACTCCATTTATAATAACGGGACAAAAATAAGTTTTTTTTGTTTTACCTAGCCTAAATCAATATAACCTAGAAGTGTACAAGTAACGATAAACACTAAAATGACTATCTAAGGGATATCGCTTTGAATTGTATCAAATAGAAAAACCCCTTGTCTATTCCTAAACTAGAGCAATTAATTTTTGCATAATAAATAAATAAAGCTATACTATTACAGTCGTTAATAAAATCAATGGAGAAAATACATGAGACGAAATTTATATATTTTAGTTGTCACCGTTATAATAGCATTAGCTGTTTTGAGTGGTTGTGGGCAAAAAAAAGATCGTTATTTTCGTAGTGCAGAAAAACTCACCAGTACATATGAGATCGAAGGATATTATCCATACTCAGGTGATTTGAGTAAAGGAAGTTTATATCATTTTTCTTATGATGATGATGGTAGATTGGTAAATGTTAAATTTTTGGTTAATGGTAAATTACAAACCAGTGGTGCACTTGGCTCTGCTCAAATTGCTATTGAATATTCGAACGGTTTTGAAAAAAGAACTTGGTTAGATGCAGATGGTGAGCGCATAAATAAATCTAGTGGTGTTAGCTTCATTAGGCTCAAATTAGATGAAAAAGGTAATCGATCATCACTTTTTTATTATGACTTTGCTGGTGATCTAACAGAAACTCCATCAGGTGTTGTTCAGTATCACTGGACATTAGATGACAGAGGTCATAGAATCCAATCGATTTGTCTGGATGATGAAGGAAACCGAATAGAAAATAAAGAAGGTGTGAGTGAATTTAAGTATGCTTACGATGAAAATGGATATCTAACAGAAATTAGTTTTTTTGATGTAAACGGTCAACTTCATGAGCATTCAAAATATAAATCTGCAATAGAACGTTATAAAAGAGATAACAACAATAACATATTACAAGAAAGTTATTACGGCGCAGATGATAAACTTAAATTTCTTAATTATTATAATTGTGCGATGAAACGTTATGAGTATGATTCAAATGGGAATAAGATAACGATAAGTTATTATGGTGCTAAAGAGCAGCTAATTGAACATCAGGAAATTGGATACGCCATAATGCGTAGGAAATATGATGAAAACAGTAACTTGACTGAGGAGAGTTATTATGGAATTGATGAGCAGCCGATCGTACATCAGGAGAATGGGTTCGCCATAATGCGTTGGCAATATGATGAAAATAGTAATTTAACAGAAGAGAGTTATTTTGGAGTTGATGAGCAACTTAAGGCCAATAAATTCAACAAATTAGCAAGAACAAAAATGCAATATGATGCTGACAGTAACCTATTAGAGGCAAAATATTTCGGAAGTAATGGTGAATTACTATTCATTGAAGCTTTCGGCTATGCTTGTGTTCGCTTGAAATGGGATGATAAAGGTAATAGAACTGAAGTTAGCTATTATGGAGAAAATGATCAGTTAATCGAGTATAAAAATAGTGGATATGCAATTCTGCGAGAAGGTTATGAGTCTTTAGAAACAGGACATGTTAAGACTGTAAGCTATTTTGGAACTAATGAAGAACCGGTAATTCCTAATAACTACTGGTATGCAAAATTACGCTGGGAATATGATAAGAACGATAATAGAATTGAGGAACGCTACTTTGGAACTGATGGTGAATTAATAGAGTGGGAAGAACGTAAATTTGCAATGTACCAGATGGAATATGATGAGAACAACAATAAAATTGAAACTAGAATTTATGGGAAAGATGAACAATTGAAAGTTGGTGCTGTTGGCTATGCTATAAATCGGGTAAAATTTGATGAAAATAATAATGAAATTGAAAGTAGCTACTTTAATGAAAATAAAGAATTAATGGAATATAAAGATTATGGTTATGCCATGATTCGTTACAAACATGATAGCTCTAAGAATATTATAGAAGAAAGTTATTATGGTACTGATGGAGAACTTTATGCTTCGAAAGAACTTGGTTATGCGATCACACGGATGAAGTATGATGAACTTGGTAATAATATTGAAGATCGCTTTTATGATGTTACTGATCAACTAACAATGTATGAGGATTCTAACTATTCAATTAGGCAAATGAAATATGATGAAAATAAGCGTTTAATTGAAGTTAGATTCTATAAAGAAGATGGCATATTATCAGATGGATCGTGTATAAAGACTCTTGAACGGGATGAAAACGGTAAGATTCTTGTTATAAAATATTATGAAGCAGAAGGTGTCCTCACTAAAAATGGTTGGGCAATCAAACGAGATAGATTTAATGAAAAGGGTGACTTAATAAAAAGTGATTACTATAATTATTTAGAACAATTTATGGGTTCAAGAAATAATGATTAATAACAAAAAGTAGCTCACTCAGATTTATTAGAGTGAGCTGCTTTATCTTTTATAACTATCTTACTTTAAAAGTAAGCATTTTTTTATTGCTACTGTCTTTCCTGCAACCGTGAGTTTATATAAATAGATTCCAGAACTAACAGGTTGATCATTAGAATCATTACCATTCCAAGTAACTGAAGATTGCCCATTTGATATTGAATACTGGCGAATTCTTTGACCTTTCAGATTGTAGATTTCTATCTCAGTGTTCTCTGTGGTTAAATTAAAACAGATAGTAGTTGATGGATTAAAAGGATTAGGATAATTTCCTTTTAACTCAGTTTTATTAATAATAGTTCCATCTACTCCAGTTCCCGTAAATTCAAATTCAAGTAACATAATATCAGAACTACCTAGATCATAAACAGCAATAACTCCTGCAGAATATAATTGTCCATTAACTAAATTCTCAAAAAGCCATTGTGTTTCAGAAGTACTAAACATTTGCGTATCTATGTAGATGTCATATCCTATCAAGTTTACTCCAGCTGATGGGATTGGTGGATCCCAGGTAGCTAATCCTGAGAATGGATCTACATTAAAATTTTGAGGTGGATTTAAAATTGGAGTTCTTTCTACCACATTAGAAAGTGCGGCATCTGCTTCTATTCCGTTTGTATAATGTGCAACAACAGCATATTGATACATTTCCGGTTCAAGTTGTTCCCACTCAGTATCTACATAAACTGCTTCAGTTAAAGAAGTAAGCAACTCCCATTCAAGCGGATTCTGGTTATTGTCCTCTGTGAAACGTAAAATGTCATAAATCTCAAACTCTCTTAAAGCGGGTGGATCCCAGGTTAATGTAACTTCTGTATTCTCGTCATTTACAACAGCAACTACATTGCTAGCCGGTATCGCATTTTCATTCAAAGTTATAGTTCCAAGATCAATATGTTGATTTCC
>JABIME010000042.1 GCA_018654125.1 Candidatus Cloacimonadota bacterium | reverse complement strand
TCCTTGCCAATTTATCACAGGACATTTTTTTTAAACTAAATTAAATTGTTGGAGAGCCAATGTTTCATATTATTTTAGCACTAAGATATCTAAAAGGACGAAAAAAGTTCTTTTTCACTTTTTCTAATATGCTCTCACTTCTAGGAATTGTAATTGGAGTGTTTTCTTTATTGGTTGTCTCGTCTGTGATGAATGGATTTGATTCTGATATGCGCGACAGAGTGATCGGATCTAAAGCTGAGATCAAAATTCATAAGGAAGATTATTCACCGATCTCAAATTATAATGAGCTAATAGAAGAAATTGCTAAAAACGAAAAAATTGTTGGTGCTGCACCAATTTGTGATATTGAATTAATGATACAAAAAGAGAAGGATATGTCTTCTACATTGTGTTATGGAATTGATCTGGATATGCAGAAAAATGTAACAGAGCTTCTAAATAAAATTGTGGTAGGAGTACCAGATAAAAATGCTTTGGATGATGATGGGATAATAATTGGAATGGATCTTTCACTAACTTTAAGCGCTACTGTTGGTGAGTATATCCAGTTAACCTCACCTATTGGAACTCAACCTTCTCCTTTCGGCCTACTTCCCAAAAGTAAGAAGCTAAAAGTAGTTGGAATTTTCATCTCGGGAATGCCAGAATACGATAGAGTTTACACCTATATTTCGCTTAGAAATTCCCAGTATTTTCTGGGTTTTGAAGATGAAGTTACTCAAATCGAAATTAAATCTGTAGATCCATCTCGCTCAGCACGATTAGCAAATGATCTTCAAAAAAAAATAACAGGTGATTATATTGTTGAAGATTGGAGCGAATTTGAAGCGAACCTTTTTAATGCGATAAAAATGGAGAAGGCTGTTATGTTCATCGTACTTGCACTAATGATAATAATTGCTTCTTTTAATATGAGTGGAAATTTTGTGAAGCTAGTAACCGAAAAAAGAGTTGAGATCGGCGTATTAAAATCGATGGGTGCATCCGGTAAAGATGTGGTTAAAATATTCATTAATATTGGTGTAATAATTGGTTTTTTAGGAACAATGATAGGTTTGATTTTGGCAGCTATTCTACTTTATGCTCAAATGACGTTCCATTTTATAATAATTCCAGTTCCTGGTTTTCCACTACAGTGGCTTCCTGTTGAAATGCGAATATTAGATTTTATATTGGTACCTATAGTTGCTATTGTCATAAGCTTATTAACAACTCTTCATCCTGCAGGCAGAACTGTGAAGATAGACCCAATAAAGATCATAAGAAATTGATGCTCAAATAAAATTTATTAATAGAAACTTTATGTAAAAAAATGCAGCAAAATATTTCATTGAAAAACTAATTTAACAAAAATTAAAAAAATATATTCCTAGAAATAACCTCTAATAGTAGGTCTACGAAATTTACGATTTTACAATAATAATTTCATCTTGACAGTAGCGCTAAGTAGTTGGAACTTAACCATTAAATCAATAGAACTCGAAGATTGACAGATTGTTTACTTGGCTGTTAATTACTTACACTATAAAGAGTTATGGATTCTAGAGTATTCATAACACTAACATGTTGATAAATTTAAATATTTTCAGGAGTCTTAAATGAAACTAACTGACAACGCTTTGACAGTGCTTGAAAAACGCTATTTTAGAAAGGATAATGATGGCAAGCCAATAGAAAATTGGGATAAAATGATCAGGCGAGTTGCTGTGAACATTAGCAACGGAAATAAAGAAAAAGAGAGATTATATTACAACCTTTTAGACTCCGGGAATTTCCTTCCAAATTCTCCAACTCTTATGAATGCCGGTCATGATCTTCAACAATTATCTGCTTGTTTTGTGTTACCTTTAGAAGATAGCATGGAGAGTATTTTTGAATCAATAAAAAATGCAGCATTGATCCATAAAAGTGGTGGCGGTACTGGTTTTAGTTTTTCTAGATTACGTGAAGCAGATGCAAGGGTTAGAAGTACAAATGGTGTATCCAGCGGACCAATCTCATTCCTGAAAGTATTCAATGCTGCAACTGATGCGGTTAAACAAGGTGGAACACGACGTGGTGCTAATATGGCGATTTTAGCTGTTGATCATCCGCAAATCCTTGAATTTATAACCTGCAAAGAAAATACTCAAGAGCTTACAAATTTTAATCTTAGTGTAGGTATTACAGAAAAATTTATGAGTGCTGTTTATGAAGATAGTGAGTATGAACTGATCTCACCACATACAAAAAAGATTATAAAAAAATTAAAGGCTCGTGATGTATTTGACCTGATAGTTAAAATGGCACATCAAAATGGTGAACCGGGAATAGTTTTTCTTGATAGAATAAATAAGCATAATCCAACTCCACATATTGGCGAACTTGAATCAACTAACCCTTGCGGAGAACAACCTCTTCTTCCAAATGAAGCTTGTAATTTGGGCTCAATGAATTTAGCCGGAATGATAAAAGAAGATCATGTTGATTGGGATGTATTAGAAAAGGCTACTAGAGATGCAGTTGATTTTCTAGATAGTGTTATAGATATGTCTAAATTCCCACTTCCGGAAATTGATAAAATGGTAAAATCAAATAGGAAAATCGGACTTGGTGTTATGGGCTGGGCAGACCTATTGTTCTTACTAAAAATACCCTATAATAGTGATGAAGCTATTAATTTAGCAGAGCAGGTAATGGAATTTATTGATTACCATTCTAAAATTAGATCTATTGAGCTTGCTAATGAAAAAGGTGCATTCAAGAACTTTAAGGGAAGTATCTACGAAACACAAAAGTTGATTCGTGAAGACAATAAACTGGATTGGAAAGAACTTAATAAAACAATTGCTAAAAAAGGCATAAGAAACGCAACAACAACAACAATAGCACCAACTGGAACGATAAGCATGATCTGCAATACATCCGGTGGTGTAGAACCTCAATTCTCATTAGTTTATGTGAAAAACGTAATGGATGGGAATAAGCTTCTGTATATAAATCCTCATTTTGAAAAAGTAATAAAAGATGCTGGAATTTATTCTTCGGAATTAATGGAGAAAGTAGCAGATGAAGGTAGCGTGGCTCATATTGATGAGATTCCTGAAGAGATTAAAAAAGTGTTTGTTACTTCTCACGATATATCACCAAAATGGCACCTTCGAATGCAGGGAGCTTTTCAGAAATATGTAGATAATGCTGTTTCCAAAACTATTAATTTTACAAAAGAGGCAACTAAAGAAGAGATAAAAATGGCTTATGAACTTGCATATGAGTTGGGTTGTAAAGGTGTTACTGTTTATCGTGATGGAAGTCGTGAAAACCAAGTTCTAAATGTGGGTAAAGAAGTTAAAGAAACTAAAACTAATGGGCATAGAGTTGCACCTCGTGAGCGTCCGGAAATTACAACAGGTATGACCCAAAAAATAGAAACAGGTTGTGGACATTTGTATGTAACAATTAATTCTGATGAAAAAGGCGCATGTGAAATATTTACTCAAATGGGAAAAGTTGGTGGATGTGCTTCTGCTCAATTGGAAGCTATAGCAAGGCTTACTTCTTTGCTTCTTCGTTCTAATGTAAAAGTAAGTTCAATAGCACGTCAGCTTAAGGGGATTCGTTGTCCGTCTCCGATGTGGAGTAATGGAGAAATAGTAACTTCGTGTGCAGATAGTATAGCAAAATCTTTAGAAGTTTTTCTAACACTAGATAAAGATACGGTAAAAAACATAAAAAAGATCAACAAGAAAGCATCAGCAAAACCAAAAAGACAATCAACGTCTTCTATGAGGATTTGCCCGGATTGTGGTAGTACGGTAGAACATACTGAAGGATGTTTGAAATGTAACTCTTGTGGTTGGTCTAAATGCTAAAATAGACGTTGTTAAATTAAAAAGTTGAAGAAATGGGTAGGCAAAATAGCTGACCCATTTTTTTATTGTTTTAAGAGGAATATATGAAAAAAATAATTATTAGTTTTATAGTTTTAGCAGTAGCATTTTCACTTACAGCTTCAATTCGGGTAGTCTCTTATAACGCACTTAATTTTAGCGGAAATGATGCAGATAGACTCGCTTTTTTTGAAGCAATCTTAAATGATATAGATGCAGATATTTGCTTATTTCAGGAAATCGAAGACAACATGGGTGCAGAACTTTTGTTATCTGCTGTAAATAATGGAACGAGTGATTTTTCTGGTTCTGTATTTATAAATGGACCCGATACAAATAATTATTTGGTTTACCGAAATTCACTAAT
>JABIME010000334.1 GCA_018654125.1 Candidatus Cloacimonadota bacterium | reverse complement strand
TTTGGTATAGTTCCAATAATAGGAATTGTATATTTTGCTTCGTAATCACTAACTGAATGTATTGTGTCATTCAATGAATTAAGCAGTAGGGCAAGACCAAACCCTAAACCAAGTCCTAAGACAATTCCAACCAAAATATTTCTTTTTAAATTATTTGCTGATGGAGTTGTAGGAACTTCTGCACTCTGAAGCTGATAAAGCCTACTTGAGGCAATGTTAGAATTGAGTTTTGCGTTATTATACTGACTCTGAAGATTGCCGATCTGCAGAACTAGATCTTTCTTCTTTGTGAATTTATCATCTAATAATTTTTTGTAATCAGCCGAGATTTCGATCTCAGAAAGAATTTGAAGTAAGGCTGCAATTTTTTGCTCTAATGCTACCTTCTCAGTTTCATTTGCTAACAGGTCATTTACTAATCTTTGCTTAATTGGATTTGCAACAACATTCTTTAATTGAATTCTCTCATTAATCCCATCTTCTATAAGTTTTTTTACGTTATCAATATTTTGCTGAATACCTAAGATCTTAGGGTGCTTTTCAGTATAATTTGTAAGCGCTCTGGCTTTCTCAGCTTCCAAATTCATTAAACGTATTTTATATGGTTCACTATATGTTGTTTGATTAACAATAGAATTATCTTCCCTGTTAAGATCATAATTGATTTTCTTTATGCTTGCGCTAATAGCTGCAAGATCAACTTTACATGTAGAGATCTGCAATTGAATATCGTTTACGCGTCCAATATTATCTTCGATATTTGCTGTATTCAGATCAATTCCTTTATCTAGCATGAAGTCATTGATATAACCTAATACTTCATCTAAATCACTTCTCTTATCTCGCATAAGCTGTTCTAAATATTTTACAGAATAATCATATCCTCGCAGACGTTGTTCTGTGTCATATTCTGATAATGCATAATAAACTGCATTTGCAACATCAGCTGCTAAATTTGGATCTTTTGATGTTGCTGAAGCTGTAATAATATGTTCTTCATCTCTTTCTGTATCGTATTCCATCATTCCAGAAATAGCAGAAGCAGAGACTCTATTAGATAATTTTTCAGATGCTCTTCTGGTTATTTCTGTTGATTTCATTATTTGAATCCAAGTTTTTAGATCGTAGGCTTGTTTAAAATATGGTTTGTTATTAATAACCTGCAATTCCATTACATCTTCATGAATAAAAATTTTCGTCATTGCTTTGTAAATGGGATCTTGTGTAAATGAATAGGCAATTGTAGCTAATAATACAGTAATAAATATAATTAATATTAACCATTTATAATGAAATACAATCTCTAAATAATCTTTTAGATTGATCTCATTTTCACCACCATCATTATCATTTATAACTTCATACTTACTTTTTTTCTGCTTTTTCTTAATAGGTTTATTTTGAGGAATGTAATTGGAAGGAGGATTAATCCCTTGAGATGTTGGTAATACGGCCTCCTTCTTCCTGTTATTCAGGATCTTAGAAATAGAAAGTTTTTGATCTTTAAAATCATTACTCATTTTTTAAACTCTGTTTAGTTATGCAAAATCTCGTAAAATCATTTTCATTTCTTTATCTGTTATTATCTCTAATTCTTCTGAATAGCCATAATCTAAAGCTATTCTGCAGGCTCGGTTAATTTCTCTTGGAATACCATGAGTTTGTGAATGTATCATTCTCATTGCTTCTTCAGTAAATAGGTCTTTTTGAGAACCGGATGCAAACTGACGGAATCGTATGTACTCTTTTGTATCATCTAAGCTTAAATAATTCAAATGATATTTAAGACTGATACGTTGATCTATCTGTGGTAATTTTTTTAGTTTTGATGTTAACTCAGGCTGCCCAACTAAAATTATTGTAATTACAGAACTATTGTTATGTACAATGTTTGTAAGGTCCTTTAATGAGTCTAACACAGTAGCACTTATCTTCTGAGCTTCATCAAGTATTATTACGATCTTCTTATTTGAACTTAACATTTTAGAGTTTATGTAATCTCTAAAAATTTTGTATAATCGATATTTATTTCTTGGTAAATCTGTATAATCAATATTACATATCTGACTTATCGTATCCATGAGAATATCTACAAAAGTAAAGTTTGAAGTATCCATTACAGCAAATTCATAATCAAATGAATTGTTAATTACTTTGTTGATGAGCACATTTCGCGTCATAGTTTTCCCAGCACCTATTTCTCCGGTAAGTAGCCCTATTCCCATATTGTTAGATTCTATAATGTAACTTAATCTATCCAGAGCTTCTCTGTGAATTTTGCTGTTGTAAAAATATTCTGATGTTGCATTTTCTTCAAATGCGTAATTATTTAACATCCAATATTGATACGATTCCATTTCTCCCCCAGTAACTGCTTCATATATTTTTTATTATTAAATTTTGTTATTATCTTCATTTATCTTTTCATGTACTACTTAAGCATTATGATCTTTCCAGATTTGAAATATGAATTTGTTTTTAACCTATAGAAGAATAATCCTGATCCATATTTTGATTTCAATAAGGAAAGCCTGTGTTCCCCAGCGTTATATTGGATATTCATTATTTTTTGACCCTTAATATTAAAAATTGAAAGGTTACCAATTTCTTTATCAGCGATTGTTATTTTTAATTCGATGAAATTTTGAAGTTTACTCTCTGCGGTTAGCTCAATAGAATTCAAATTAGCATTTTCTTCTGCAAGCTGAGCAAATAACGAACTGATAAATATTAAGATAATGAAACAATATAGATATTTTTTCATATCCTCCTCACTTTAGAGAATTTTAGTGCATATGACAATAAAGATATTGCAATATATCCTTTGAATGAATAGCATCAAATAAGCTTAACAATGATTGTCCGCTCATCTCTTCAATCGCCTCTCCTGTACAACGTTCATGATATTTTGCCAAGATCAGCTTAATTTCTTCGATACTGAATAAAAGTGTATCTCTCATAACCTCACCTCCTAAATATATAAATTATAGAAAGCAATTGCTGTGCCAAAAAAAGACATACAGTCACTAAGGCATTAAAATCGTTGTTATAAGTATGTTTAACTGATTTTTATTACATTATTTTTTACTAATTTCTGTGCTTTGTTGTGGGTCATTTTCGGGCAATATGTGGCTTTTTTGCCCCATGCAATTATTTACAAGTTTTCTTCCATTTAAAATTACTTGACGGGATTATTGGATAAAACAACTTTTCCAAAAAATTTTCAATGGAGCTATAAATGAATTTGAAGCCACAACCAGTTATAAATAAACGTTATAATCTAGTTTTGGGATTAATAGTTTTTGCAGTTACAATAACAATTTATTATCTTACAATGGCGCGCTCACTCTCATTTTGGGATGCAGGAGAATATATTACATGCAGTAGTATTTTAGGGGTTCCCCATCCACCAGGAAATCCTTTTTATATTTTATTAGGAAGATTCTTCTCGATCTTTGGTGCTAATATTCCACATGCAATGGTTATTAATTTCTTGTCTGGAATATTCTCTGCCTTTGCGGTTATGTTCACCTATTTTTTCACAGTTAAATTCATTACGATGTGGATAAAACCATCTGAAGCATATTTTGCTTATATTGGAGGTTTTTTAGCTGCCTTCTACACTGCTTTTTCATTCACATTCTGGAATAATGCGATCGAAGCTGAAGTTTACTCTGGTTTAGCTTTTATATTAAATTTAATTGTTTGGCTTACAATGATATGGGTTGAGAAATCAGAAGACCTATCTCACCAAAATATATTATTGCTCATTGTCTATGTCTTTTTTCTAGGATTTGGCATTCATCAAACTTCACTTCAAATTGCACCGGCGGTATTATTTATAGCTGTATATCCAATGCTAAAAAAATCAATTAAATCTTCTGCATATTGGAAACGTACAGGTGCATATTCATTAGGGCTAATAGCAATTTATATTTTGTTCTTAAATATTGGAAAATCAATACATATCCCAGATCTACCAAAATTTATGTTTGCGGTTGGTTTCTTAGGAATTCTTGTATATCATTTAAGAGAAAAAGTTTCAACAAAAACATGGCTATTTGCATTGTTTCTTATTGGTGTAGCAGTTTCAACCCACCTCTTTTTGTATATCAGAGCTTCACATAGACCATTTATAAACGAAGGTCATCCTCATAACCTTAAACTATTTACAGATTATGTTTTAAGAAGGCAATATGGTGTTACCAGCATGTTTGTGCGTCGTGCTACATTTTGGTATCAATTAAAAGATCAATTTCTTACCTATTTCAGTTGGCAGTTCTTTAATGCGGAAACTCTTTCTAGATTATTAAATACTCCAAAAGTATTTATTCAATTGTTATCTAATTTAATTATCACATTCTTAGGCTTTGGTGGTGCATATTATCATTTTAAGAAAAACAAGCACTCTTTTGCATATTTCTTCTCTTTTATGTTCATGGTTTCTATAACTATGGTTTTTGTTATTAATCTTTCTGATGCTGAAGTTAGAGATAGAGATTACTTTTTTACTACTGCTTATAATTATTGGGCTGTGTGGATGGCAATTGGCTCAATAGCTCTTATTGACCTAGCCAGAAGAAAAGGAAAGATACTTGCTGCAGTTCTTATAGTTTTAGTTTTGGCACTTCCAATTATTAACCTTGCTTCCCAATACTTTATTCATGATAGATCTAGAGAATATATTGCCTTAGATTATGGACAAAATATTTTAAACAGCGTTGAGGAAAATGCAATAATTTTCACAAATGGTGATAATGACACTTTTCCAGTTTGGTATGCACAAGCAGTTTTCGATCCTGCAGCAAAAGAGTATATTCCTCCAACAAAAATAAACAATAAAGATATTTTTGGTAAAATGTACCAGCAAACTACAATTCCTACAAAAGAAACAGAAATTTTAATTACTGAAGCAATGGATTTTAAAAATTCACAATGTTACGGTATTCGTAAAGATGTGACAATAGCCAACTTAAGTTTATTAAATACTCCTTGGTACATCAAACAATTAAGAGATCATGAAGGTGTGGAGTTTAATATTCCAGAGACTCATATCGACCAGTGTCAGGATAACCCAAGATCGGTTCTTTATCCAAGAAGAATTTATAAAGACACTCATCTGAAAATAGTTGGGTCTGTTCCTGAAGATGAGTTTATTGTTACTTTTAAACAAGATGAGATTTTATATGTGAAAGACCTAGCTGTAATTCAGATAATTAAAGATAATTATGGTAAAAGACCAATTTATTTTGCTGTTACTACACCTGATCCAATTGGATTTAACGACTTTTTGAGAAATGAAGGTATGGTTAGTAGATTGGTTCCAACAAAGGGCACAGGACAATTTGACATGGAAAGATTGATGACCAATATTGATTCTGTTTATTCCTACCGTGGTATTATGGATGATACCATTTATAAAGACACAAATATGAAAAGACTTCTAAATAATTATGGGGCTGCATTCATGCGTACTTCCAGATTTGCTCATACTAAAAATGATTATGACAATGCAATTAGATATATGGAAAAAGCATTAGATTATATAGATCAAAAAAGCAGATTTTACAAAAGTCTTGCTCAGCTCTATGCAGAAGCTTCATTTAGCGCATTCGATTCCAATGAAAACGAGAAAGGTTTTTCTTATTTAGAGAAAGCTGTACATTATAATAGAACTGACAAAAACATGATCCAGCTCATCTTTCAATCGGCTGTATATACAAACGATATCGAAAGAGGTATAGCTTTATTTAAGAAGATCAGAGGTTATCAGGATTCTGTTGAGATCGATTATTATATTTCTCAATTAAAGGAACTTCAATAAGCCAATGGGCATGATGAGACTTCAATGAAAACTGATATATATATTAAGGGTGCACGTGAGCATAATCTCAAGAATATAGATATTAGGATTCCCCGAAACAAGCTGGTAATTGTTACTGGTGTTTCCGGTTCAGGTAAATCATCACTCGCTTTTGATACCCTCTATGCTGAAGGACAGCGAAGATATGTAGAGTCACTATCTGCCTATGCTCGTCAATTCTTAGGGCAAATGGAAAAACCAAAAGTTGATTATATTGAAGGCTTATCTCCCGCAATTTCTATTGAGCAAAAAGCTACAAGTAAAAATCCACGCTCAACTGTTGGAACAGTTACCGAGATTTATGATTATTTAAGAATTTTATATGCACGTATTGGGAAGCAATTCTGCTATAAGTGTGGTGAAGCTGTTGGCTCTCAAACTGTTGATCAGTTGGTTGATCATATCCTGGAAAATCCTGTAAAAACACGTTTACAAATTTTAGCACCTATCGTTCAAAACCGCAAAGGTGAGCATAAAGATGAGCTAGAAGAAGCTAGAAACGAAGGTTTTGTTCGTGTGAAGATTAACGGAATCATGCGTCAACTTAGCGAAGAGATAAATCTCGATAAAAAAAGTAAACACAATATTGATATCATTGTAGATAGAATTGTTCTAAAAGATAATATCCGATCAAGATTGATCGACTCGGTTGAAACAGCTTTAAAACTTACAAATGGTTTTATTAAAATTGAATATATTGATGAAGGAAGAACAGAAAATCTATCCGAAGCAAATTCCTGCCCAACTTGTGGTATTGGTTATCCAGAACTCAGTCCGCAGCATTTTTCCTTTAACAGTCCAATAGGAATGTGCAAATCATGTAATGGACTTGGCACTAAAATGGAATTTGATCCTGACTTGTTAATTCCAGATAAATCACTTTCTGTAATGGAAGGTGCGGTTGTACACTGGGGAACTTTAAATAAGAAAAAAAGCAGTTGGCAGCTAAAAAAACTCAGAGCGATTTCAAGAGAATATGGTTTTTCATTAGATGACCCATGGGAAGAACTTTCAGTAACTGTAAAAGATCTTTTGCTGTTTGGTTCTCGGGGTCAAAAAATTAAATTTGAGTGGAGTTCTAAAAGCGGATCCGGTTCATTCCTATCATCATTTGAAGGTATTATCCCAACTCTCTCTCGCAGAATGTCTGAGACCAAATCTGAATACATGCGTAAATATTACATAAAATATATTGGTAATAAAGTGTGTCCCGATTGTAATGGGAGGAAGCTTCGTAAGGAGAGCCTAGCTGTTAAGATCGCGGACCTTTCTATCAATGAAATTTCTTCTATGTCAATTTCAAATGCGATCGAGTTTTTTAACAATCTGAAACTCACTGGAAATGACAAGCTAATTGCAGAAGAGGTGCTAAAAGAGATAAATAATCGTCTTTCATTTCTTGTAAATGTTGGTCTTCATTATCTTACTTTAGATAGGAAGGCTCCGACCTTATCTGGTGGTGAATCGCAAAGAATAAGGTTAGCAAGCCAGATC
>JABIME010000333.1 GCA_018654125.1 Candidatus Cloacimonadota bacterium | reverse complement strand
CATTTCCAGCAAGTTTTAAGGGATTTATGGTCTGTCCTTCTCTTTTAGAAAGCCCGTAAGTATAAGTTTTATCATAATAATCTAAAATGATGTCAGTAGCTGTATAATAATCCTCTTCTTCAATTGCACTTACTGCCTTTTTTGTATTTGACCCACCCAATCTGCGGGAAATATTCGTAATAGAATTTATCAGATCTTCTTTGTCAAAACTGGCATAATCCTTAATTAATCTGTTAATCCTATTTTTTTTTGATACTTCAATTTTAATGACATTTGAGCTTCTTATTTGTACAAAAAAATCATCAGGGATCTTCACTCTTCCTATCATTCTGCTTTCATCTTCCAACCAGATATTTTGCTTAATATCAAATCTATTAATTTCTGACGCAAGATCATTCTCAAATTGCGGTGTTGTAGGTTGATCTTCCTGTCCTAGCGCACCAAATGCAGAACCTTTGTGATTCGCGATCCCCTCCAGATCAAGCATTTGTTGGCTTGTCTTTCCAATCTCTTCAAGGATTTCAGTTTTTCCACTTCCCGTCATTCCACCAATAACAATGAGTTTATATTTTATTTTAAATGAGTCGAGTACATAATTGCGGTATGCTTTATATCCACCATCTAACCGATAAACTTTTTTACCCGCAGTTTGGTAGAGATGTCCCATTCCGGTACTACGAAATCCACCACGCCAGCAATAAATGCAAATCTCCTGCGAAGAAACAAGTTTAACTAATTCATCAAGATAATAATCGGTTTTCTCAGCGATATATTCTAGTGCTTGTGCAATAGCTGTATCTTTACTCTCTTGTTTATATTTTGTACCAACAACTGCACGCTCTTCATTAGAAAATATAGGAATATTTATCGCCCCAGTTATGTGTCCGTCCGCGAATTCAGCAGGAGTACGAACATCAATAATGGGTAGATGTTTTGAATGTTTCATGAATTCTTGGATGTTTAAAATATTCAATATTTTCTCGCTTTTCAATTTCAGCCTAGTCCTTCCCCGATTACTCGGGATTCAGGATGACACAAGCTTCGGCTGTCAGACAATAGGTTTATTTTAATAAGATCTCTTCCAGTACTTCCAATCTTCCTTCAGGTGCATCAACAGCATCTGCATACGGTTTAATTCCTAATAATTCACAGATCAATGGATAAACATGAATATTCTCAAATGATCCGATCTTGTAATTGGATTTTATCTGCGGACCCATTGCATAGAAAATTCCATGCATATTTTTCACTACCGGATCATAGCCATGAGTTCCATTAGATCTGGATGTTTCACCTTTGATTAATATTACCCATCCGTCATCTGCAACCAGCACAAAATCACCTGTATTCCTATTTACAAAATGATATCTTTCCGGAATTTCATCACGTGCATAAGCTTTCATATTCTTGATTTGTTTTAACTGCTTTTCCATACGATCAGCTATCACATCATTCTGCTCATTCAAATAGATCTGAGCGACCGGATCTCCGGTATAAGTAAAAAACGCATCCATATCGGAAACATGATCATCTAAATAAATAATCCGATCTTCACTTATCGTTGTCATTCCATGATCGCTAACCAAAACCAGATTGATCTCATCTGCAATATCAAGTCCTTTGATCCCATCCAAAATATATCCTAAAATGTTATCCATATTTTGTATAATTGGAATCATCTCAGGATTTTCCGGGCCGAACTTATGACCTGCAGAATCAGGTTCATGGAAATACAACATAACAAGATGAGGTCGTTTTTCTTCGGGTAATTGTAGCCAACTCATCACAGAATCAACACGTGCGTTAAAAGGAAAATTATGTTCATAAGCTTTTACAATTGAAGGTGGATATCCTTTTATAGGAGCTTCTGAACCAACCCAAAAATAAGAAGCTGCTTTTACGTTTTGTCTTTCTGCAGTAGCCCAGATAGGTTCAGCCCCATACCATTTAGCATCCCGAACTTTTTCTTTATCAGCAATTTTATAAACTGCATCATACTCATAATCGTAAAATTTATTTGCAGTTATCATGTTGGTCGCAGCATAGGCTCCAGTTGCCAGAGCATAATGATTTGGGAATGTTTTAGATGGAAAAACAGGTTGAATTGATTCTGCTTTTGTACCATTATCTCGCATAAAATCAAGATTTGGTGTTTCTGTTTTTGTATCATAATCAAATCTGAAACCATCAAACGAAACCATGATTACATAAGGTTCTCCTGCGAATAAAGTGATGGAGAATGTTATCAATATCCATAAAAATATAAAACGTTTTAATATGTTTTTAGAAATCATTTAAGCTCCTTAATCTCTTAAATCTTCACCAATTCTTCTTTAACAAAATCAACCAGTTCTTTTACATATTTTGCAGAAAAGTCAAATTTTGTTCCCGCAGCTTCATAAAGTTTGTTTACAGGAACAGTGTAGCCAAGCTTTAAGAAATCTTCATATTTTTCCAGTGCTTTCTCTTTCCCAAATTTCTTGTAATTTCTATATACTGAAAGTGCTCCTAGCTGGCTCATTCCATATTCAATGTAATAAAAAGGAACTTCGAAAATATGAAGTTGGAAAAGCCAAAGAATTTTCTTGAATTTTTCTACATTTGTCCAATCTATACCTGTATCATATCTTTGTAAAAGTGAAAGGAAAAATTCCTCGCGCTCTTCAGCTGTATGTTCTGGATTCAGATAGATCCAATGTTGTAAGGCATCAACGATCATGCACCAAGGTAGGAATCCAAGTGCTTCTTTAAATTGGTCTCGTTTTGCTTTTTTAAGATCGTTAACATCGCTGTAATATTTATCCCAATGATCCATCGTGAGGAATTCCATAGTCATAGAAGCAAGTTCTGCAACTTCACTTGGTGTTCCTTTATAAGGATCAAGCTTGATGTTTTTCATTGCAAATGTATGCATTGCATGTCCTGCTTCATGAAGTAAAGTTACAACATTTCTGTGTAATCCAACAGCGTTCATGAAAATAAATGGAGCACCTGTTTCTTGAAGTGGATAATTGTAACCACCGGGAGCCTTACCCTTCCTATTTTCAAGATCTAAAAAATCGGAATTTTTCATCATATTAAGTTTTTCACCAAATTCAGGTTTTATGATATGCAAAATTTCAATACCTTTATCAATGAATTCATCGATCTTATCAAATGGTTTAAGCACTTTTCCATCAAGATCAACAGAAGTATCCCAAGGTTTCACAGAATCAATTTTTAGAATGTTTTTGCGTTCTTCTGTAAAGTTTTTAAGAAATGGAACAACCTCTTTTTCCACAGCATCATGAAATTTCATAATATCTTCTGGTGAATAAGAAAAGCGCCCTTTTGCTTGGTGCATATAATCACGATAATTATCAAATCCTGCATTTTTTGCAATTTGAATTCTGATATTTTTCAACTCATCAAAAAGTTTATTGAATTCGTCGCGTTTTTCCATCATCTTGTCCATACGAAGATTCCAAACTTCTCTTCGGACCTCTCTGTTCTGATCCTTTAAAAATGGTGCGAGTTGAGAGAGTGTTTTCTCTTCACCCTTATATACTACGGTAAGTTTAGAAAATATTGAACCATACTTATTTGCCAATTCTTGTTCTTTAACCTGAAGTGGAATATTTTCTTCGCGATATAATTCTATATCATTTGCAATTATTATATTCAAATGTGCATATTGTTCTTTATCAAGCTCTTGCCTAAATGGGCTGTCATAGAATTTTTTATTAAACTTGAAGTCATAAGGTTTTGTTTTGGCAATCACATCAGCATAAAATGTATTGAATTTTTTGGAATACTCCTCGTCATCTGCGAAACGTGTCATATTAATGTATCGCCACGCCATCTCTTCTGAGAGAATATCAGAAAGCTCACCGACTTTTTCCATGAAATTAATAAGGTCATATGCAGAGGTTATCTCTTCTTCTGCTAATTTTTTCATTTCGCTTTCTACATTTTCCCATATTGTCACATTAAGATTTTCAGAAAAATATCTTCTTGGTTTTTTAACGATTTTTTTGTCAGTGAAGCTCATAATGTTCTCCTTAGATATAATATTTTTTAATTATCTCGATGATTTTTAGTAAGATAAATCTGACAAGTTATTTTAAGCATATCAAATTATAAAACAAGGTAATTAGGAAAATTCCTCTTGACTACACAGTGTTTAGAAAAATAGAAATCAAGAGGAACAATTTAAGTTCTTTAATGCTAAAAGATGTAGGAGGAACAACCATGAAATCAATTTTAGAAAGAGTAAAAACAGATAATGTAAAATTCATACAACTACAATTTTCTGATCTATTTGGAATTGTGAAAAGTCTTACAATTCCGTGCAGACAATTAGCGGATGCTATGGAAAAAGGTATATGGTTTGATGGCTCTTCAATTGAAGGATTTGCTAGAATTTGTGAAAGCGACATGTACTTGAAACCAGATCTTAATACTTATGCAGTAATTCCTTGGCTCAGGTCTGAACATGGAAACACTGCCAGATTTATCTGTGATATATTTACACCGGACGATAACCCTTTTGAAGGTGATCCGCGATATATTCTCAAAAAAGCGATCGTTCAAGCAAATGAGCTTGGATATATATTTAATACTGGTCCAGAAATGGAATTTTTTCTCTTTAAAACCAATAACGGCTTATCTCCGCTTCCAAATGATAAAGCAGGGTATTTTGATCTCACAACAGATGAAGCTTATGATGTTAGGCGTGAAATGACTGTTGCCTTGGAACAATTTGGTATTGAAATAGAGACAACCCATCATGAAGTTGCAATAGGGCAGCACGAAATTTCATTTAAATATGGAGAGGCTCTTAAGACCGCAGATCATGCCATGACACTGCGTTTTGTTGTGAAAGCGATTGCTCAAAAACATGGACTTCATGCAACTTTTATGCCCAAACCAATCGCCAAAGAAAATGGATCGGGAATGCATGTTCACCAAAGTTTATTTGATATAAATACTGGTAAAAACGCTTTTTATGATGAGAATGACGAATATAAATTATCTACAATTGCTTACAATTTTATTGCAGGGCAACTAAAACACATTAGTGGAATGAGTGCAATTCTATCACCGACTGTAAATTCATATAAAAGGCTTGTACCAGGTTATGAAGCTCCCGTGTATATCTGTTGGGGAAGAACAAACCGCTCAGCTCTAATAAGAATTCCAAGTGGATTTAAAGGAAATCAGAATTCAATACGAGTTGAGATAAGAAGCTCTGACCCAAGTTGTAATATTTATCTTGCTTTTGCAGTGATGCTAAGAACAGGATTAGAGGGAATTATTAAAAATATTCAACCAGAAAGATCACTCGAAGAAGATCTCTATTTGTTTAGTGATGAAAAATTGAATGAGATGAACATAAATACAATTCCTTCAAATCTCTCTGATTCTCTTATTTCTATGAAAAATGATGAGCTTATAAAAGATGCACTCGGTGAAACTACATTTAATAAATATATACAAGCAAAGAAAAAAGAGTGGAATGAATACAGCATTCAGGTTTCTCAATGGGAGATTGATACATACTTAATAAAATATTGATTTGTGATTCTAATAAAATCAGCTTGACGTTAAAAGAGTGGAATAAAGATTTCAAATAATTTTATTAATTTAATTGGAGTTAATGTGAATTTTCAGAATATAATTTTAAAATTACAGCACTTTTGGGCAGAAAACGGATGCAATATTTTACAACCGTATGACGAGAATATGGGAGCCGGAACTTTTCATCCTGCAACATTTTTTGGTGCTCTCGGCAAGAAGCCAACTTCTATTGCTTATGCACAACCATGCAGACGCCCAAAAGATGGTAGATATGGTAAAAACCCAAACAGGATGCAGCACTATTACCAATTTCAAGTAATTATAAAGCCATCACCTAAGGATATTCAGACACTATATTTAAAAAGCTTACAGGCAATTGGAATTGAAACAGAAAAACACGATATCCGCTTTGTGGAAGATGACTGGGAATCTCCAACTCTTGGTGCTTGGGGACTTGGCTGGGAAGTCTGGTTAGATGGAATGGAAATTTCCCAATTTACATATTTTCAACAGGTAGGAGGTTTAGAGGTTTTCCCTACAAGTGTTGAACTCACATATGGATTAGAACGCCTGGCAATGTATATTCAGGAAGTTGATGATTTTAAGGATCTGCAATGGAACGATACCACAAAATATGGTGATATATTTTTTGATAAAGAGGTAGAATTTTCTACCTTCAACTTTAAATTTGCCGATGTAAAATCGTTATTCGAGGTTTTTAATGATCAAGAGAAACAGGTTGTAATGTTACTTGAAAACAAACTTGTTTATCCAGCTTACGATTATCTTCTTAAATGTTCTCACTCCTTTAATCTGCTTGATGCTAGAGGTGTGATAAGCGTAACCGAAAGAGCAGCATATATCCACAAGATCCGCACAATGGCAAAAGAATGTGCACTATTATATACCCAAAAGTATAGTAATTAATATATGCGAAAAATTGTTAACATCTGTTTGCTATTCTTATTCATTCCAATCTTAATATTTTCATCTACTATTACAGATAGTTTACAAACACTCATAGAAACATCTTCTGATAAAGATAAAATTGATATTTATTTAAATTTGGCAGAGATAACACAAACTAGCTCATTTGAAGATGCTAAGAATTATGTAAATATTGCGAATGAGCTTGCTGAGAAAACAGATGACCCAAATGATAATATTTTAACGCTACTTACTTTAGCTGAGATAAAACAAAACAATGGAAACTATATTGAAACATATAATATTTTACAAAGTTGTTTAGAGCTTTCCACTAAAAGAAAGTTAACAGAAAGTAGAATTGAAACGCTTATTCAATTTTCAATATTTT
>JABIME010000332.1 GCA_018654125.1 Candidatus Cloacimonadota bacterium | reverse complement strand
TTGAATATCAAGTCTGTGACAACGAATACTACCGGAAGAAAGTTCTAACCCATTACAAACCAGATCATAAAGTTGACCTTCTATCTTCTCATACTCACCTGTTTCAAAATACTCGAGATGCTCCTCTTTTGGTAATGTGAACATGTGATGTGCAGTTTCCCAACGCTTTTCATCATCGTTATATTCAAATAGTGGGAAATCTGTGATCCATAATAAATTGAATTGCTTTGGATCGAATAATTCAAGTTCCTTACCAAGATAATTTCTAATCTCAGAAAGAACTTTGAAGACGATTTTATTTCTATCTGCTGCAAACAGAATTAGATCTCCATCTTCAGCTTCACTTGTTTTTATTATTTGTTTCTTCTCTTCATCAGATAAGAATTTAGAGATACCGGTTTGAAAATCACCATCGACATATTTTACAAATGCGAGTCCCTTCCCACCTACATGTTTTGCTCTATCTGTAAGCATATCGATTTGTTTTCTGGAATAACCTGCACAGCCGGGTGCAACTACACAACGAACACTACCACCAGTTTTTAGGGCACTGTTAAAAACCTTAAATTCAGAATTTGCAACGATCTCTGAGAGGTCTATTAATTCCATACCAAAACGCGTATCAGGTTTATCAGATCCAAACCTATCCATCGATTCTTTATATGTTAATTGAGGGAAAGTATTTGGAAGATCAATATTAATTACTTTTTTAAAAACATAGTTAAACAGGTCTTCCATAATTTGAAAAATCTCTTCCTGTGTTACATAGCTCATCTCAAGGTCTAGTTGTGTAAACTCAGGTTGTCTATCAGCTCGCAGATCTTCATCACGGAAACAACGTGCTACTTGAAAATATCTATCAAAACCTCCGATCATAAGAAGCTGCTTATAGATTTGAGGTGATTGTGGAAGTGCAAAGAATTTACCATTGTGTACTCTGCTGGGAACAAGAAAATCTCTTGCACCTTCAGGAGTACTTTTCATCAGCATTGGAGTTTCAATTTCAAAAAAATCTCTTTTCACAAGAAATTCTCTTATCGCGTATACTATTTCATGACGGATCAGAATAATATCTTTTAATTTATCACGACGCAGATCAAGATATCTATATTTAAGGCGAAGATCTTCTTCAGCTAAAACATTTTCATTTATTTGAACAGGAAGAGGTTCCGAATTATTTAACAGTAGTAATTCCTGAACTTCAACTTCTATCTCACCTGTTTTCATGCCTTTATTAATATTTTGCTCATCGCGAAGAACAACCTTTCCAGTTACAGCTATCACATATTCATTTCTAAGTTTACCAGCTTTTGTATGAACTGCTTCATTCTCAGGATGAAACACTATTTGAACTTTTCCTGAAACATCTCTAATATCGATAAAAATTAACCCACCCAGATCTCTACGACGATGTACCCAACCCATAAGAGTTACATCTTCTCCCACATTTTGTTTGTTTAATCTTACTGCATAATGAGTTCTTTTTTTATCTTTTATAAAATCTAACATATTCATTTCCTTTTATTTATATCAATTTTGTGCGAGAATTTAATTATCCAATAATTTGTCAATGCTTTGGAAAAACAAAAACCTTCAAAGATATCAATTCTTTGAAGGCTTAATAGATCTATTTAATTTTCCTATTATTCTTTTTCTTGTTTCTTTTTCTCATCAAGTCTGATGAATTTAATACTTCTATCATCATACCTTAATTCGCACTCAGCATTTTCAGATTCTAATTTAGGAAAGAAGATATAACCAGATTTCTTGGCTCCGGGCATGATATTCCCAAAATGAAAAGAATATGTTATGAGATTGTTCTGAGCTGTTCGCCACTCTTCCATCACAGCTTTTTGTTCATTAAAAAACTCTTCAGTATCTATAAGTTCTTCCTTATTTTCGTTTATCAATAAGTAATCTATCTGCCTGGGAGCAAGAAGTTTTTCTATATAGTCATGTGTGATAACATCAAACTGATTTCCATTTTGATCAATTAATCCAAAATCGTTCATTTCAACTTGCAGTTCATCTCGTGTTCTATTTTGAATTGAAACGTAGAAAGTTGTGAAATAATTGGTCAATTCTTGTGGTTCTTTATTCCAATATTCATTAGCTGCAGCAAAAGTATAAGCTTTGGTTCTATTAACACCAAAATCATCTGCTATTGTAACTCCGTCTGTTTGAACAGGAACATATTTAATTGTGCAGGCAGAAAATATTAGAACAAGTAATAGTAATGAGAAAATTGATCGTTTCATGATTTCACCTCACATATTAACAGAGACGATCTAAAAAAAATCGTCTCTGCATTTATTTGTGTTTACACTTATTACTGTGTTTTAGCTGTCAAGACCGAAATCAAGCTCCTGCTCTTTATCATCTTTTTTCTTTGCATCAACAGCTTCTTCAACTGTTTCTTCTTTTGTAACTTCTTTAGGAACATCATCGGTTTCTTCATCAATCTTTTCTTCTACTGGTTGTTCAACCGATTCATTATCTTTTCCAAC
>JABIME010000041.1 GCA_018654125.1 Candidatus Cloacimonadota bacterium | reverse complement strand
ATTGAGGTCTGTATTTCGAAGGTACTGACCATTCATCCAATTAAGTTTTTCTACATCAAAAACAGATCCGGATTTGTTTATACGTTTAAGTGAAAATGCCTTTTCTAATTCTGCAAGAGAGTAAAACTCTTCGTTGCCGGGTGCATGCCATCCAAGTAGTGCCACAAAATTTAATAAAGTTTCAGTTAAGTAACCTTTATTAACAAAATCTTCTACTGCAACATCACCTTGTCTTTTACTCAACTTGCTCTTATCAGGATTTAAGAGAAGAGGTAAATGACACAACTTTGGAGGTTTCCAACCAAAAGCTTTATAAAGGAGAAGATGTTTTGGGACACTTGAGAGCCACTCTTCACCACGAATCACATGGGTTATTTCCATTAGATGATCATCAACAACATTTGCCAGATGATATGTTGGGAACCCATCTGATTTTACTAAAATCTGATCATCAACCATTTTCCAGGGGAATGTAACCTTTTCTCTTACGATATCATAAAAAGTTATATCTCCATCTAAAGGGATTTTCAGGCGAATCACGAAACTGTCTTTACTTTCTAAATGCTCATTAATTTCTTTTTCTGTTAAATTTCTGCAATGACCATTATATTTTGTATCCAATCCCTTAGCTTTTTGTTCATCACGCATCTTGCTAAGATCTTCAGAAGTACAAAAACACCTGTATGCCATTCCTTTTTCTAGTAATTCCTTAACATATTTATTGTAGATCTCTGTTCTTTCAGATTGGAAATATGGTCCGAAATCTCCACCTTTCTCTGGTCCTTCATCAAAATCCAATCCCATGGCTTCAAGTGTGCTAAGTAAATTCTCAACAGCTCCATCCACATATCGTGTTTGATCCGTATCTTCTATTCTAAGTATGAATTTCCCACCAACTTTTTTGGCGTATAGGTAATTATAAAGGGCAGTTCTTAAACTTCCTACATGTAAATATCCTGTTGGGCTCGGTGCAAATCGAACTCTGATCTCGTTACTCATTTTAACTCCATTAAATTATATTATAATTATTAATAATATTATGTAATCTAAGAATCTCAAATCATATATGATGTCAATTGGAAAAATGATCGTAAAACAAATGTTTTTTTAATCGTTTATTATTCTCCATTTTAGCGATTGTTTTTTTATTTCTTTCCGAATCATATTAATAATTTGACATATGATTCTAATTCAAAAACGTCATCATCTGAAAAGTATTGCTTAAATTTGGAATAAATCAAAACTATAAGGTAAATGGTTATGTTTAGTAAAATTCGAAATAAGTTAAGATGGTTCATAATAATACTGGCATTACACCTTCCCTTATTGTGTTATACTGACAATGAAATTTCCCATTCTAATCAGAATAAATCTAACAACTCAAACATACTTAATTTATTGGAGCAAGCAGAAGAAGCAAGGGAATTAAAAATTCAGGATGCAATTGCATTTGGAAATGAAGCACTTAAGTTAGCTAAACAAATCCAGTCACAAAAACTTGAGGTTGAAGCATTGATTTCGATCTCTGAGTCTTACCGTAGAACTGGAGAATATGACAAAAGTAAGTTATTGGGAGATAAAGCATTACTTATTGCCGAAGAGCTACAAGATAATCTTTTGATATCTAAGAGTTTAGCAGTTATGTCTGAATTGTTGATAACAGTTAATGATTTACGAACAGCTTTTGAAACGTGTTCGCGATTACTAGAAATTAATTATGAAAAAAAAAACGAATTTGCTGGTCTTACTTATGTGTATATTGGAATAATATTTAGAAAAATTGAGAATTATGAAAAGGCAATCGAATATCATCAGAAAGCACTTGATCATCATGAAGACAATATTTATGTTGAATACAATATACTGGAAAATTATCTTGATTATAAATCTTTTGTAATAACAAATTTAGGATATGATTATCGCATCAATGGGGATGTTAAAAAATCACTGGATATCTTTATTGATTTGCTTGAGCGTACACCACAGAGTGAGACCTACATATATGGTCGTGCATTAAATCATATTGGAGTAACATTTCTTATAATGGAGGATTTTGAGAAGGCATTAGATTATTGTGAGCAAGCTTTAAATTACTTCGAATTTGAAAATGAACTACATAAGATGGGTAACATTTACAATGATTTGGCTCGAATTTATTTCCTTACCGGAGATTTCCCAAAAGCTTTAGAATATAATCTGATTTCACTAAACAAAAGAAAAGAATTGAATCGTTCAGGATTAATAGCCAGCTCTTATAGAAATATCGCTGATAACTATTTAGATATAGCAGACTATACAAAATCAGAAGAGTACTACTTGAAATCTTTAGCAGAAGCGGAGAAAGTAAGTGATCATAATATTTTGCAATATGTTCATGGAAGAATGGCTGAAATGTATGAAGAGCAGAATAAAGATAGTTCTGCCTTACAAAGTTTCAAGAAATACAATGCGTTATATAAAATATTGCAGGAT
>JABIME010000331.1 GCA_018654125.1 Candidatus Cloacimonadota bacterium | reverse complement strand
CCACATTGCAGGAATTTGGATTTCATCAGACAGATATCACAAAAACAGGAAAAGTATTTTCCTGCATCTTTTTAGTATTTGCCAATATTGTGTGTTACGGATTCCTTATAACTTTTGTAATTGGTGGATTTAAATATGGCTGGTTATTTTTAAAAGATGGCTTTTTCGGATCAACAATTTGGATCATGTGGGTAGTAAACTTTGTGAAAGGAATTATTAAATAAAATAGTTGAGAGGTGCAATATGAAAAGATGCCCTTGGGGAACAGCCGATGAGCTTTACATTCGTTATCACGATGATGAATGGGGAGTTCCTGTATATGATGACAAAAAACAATTTGAGTTTCTTGTATTGGAATCTGCTCAAGCCGGGCTTAGCTGGCACACGATCTTAAAGAAGAGAGAGAACTTTCGCGCAGCTTATGATGGATTTGATGTGCAGAAAGTAGCTAAATATGATGAAGATAAAATCGCAGAACTAATGCAAAATCCAGGAATTATACGTAACCGGCGCAAGATTGAATCTTCCATAAACAATGCAAAACTATTCATCGAGATCCAAAAAGAGTTTGGCAGTTTCTGTAATTACATTTGGGGATTTGTGGATGGGAAACCGCTTGTAAATGAGTGGACAGACATTTCTAAGATCCCAGCCAAAACAGAATTATCGGATCAGCTTAGTAAGGATATGAAAAAGCGGGGATTCAAGTTCTTGGGTTCGATAATCTTGTATTCTCATCTTCAGGCAACCGGACTTGTAAATGATCATCTCAAAAGCTGTTTTAGATGGATGGAATGCCAAGAGGCTAATATACAAGGTTAAAATCAATTCACTCCAAATTTATCCCGAATGCTCTGTTCATAGCTTTCTTTCATACCGTGTTTAGTACTTTCCGAAGCGATCCCTTTGCGAAAATTTTCATAATTCTTGGTGATCGAATAAACATAATCCTGTCTACTCATCACATGTTCTTCAATAAATGATCTCCTAATTGAGCAGTAATCTTCATTATATTTCTGAATTATCTGATTAACATCTTTCTCATTATATTCTTTGCCAAATTCAAATTCATTCAGGATCTGCTCAAATACGATCCAGCGTTTTTGTTTTTGAGCTGGTATTTGTCTAATTTTACCATCTTTCATAAATGTTTTTAATATCTTTTCTTTGTATTGCTTTATACGTTCTTCCTGTTCTTGTTTTTCATCTATTTCAAAATTCATAAATTCCTCCAAAGTCTTCTCAAATAATTCTCTCTTCAAAAAAAATATAGTGTAGTATTGCTGTTTCTCTTTCCAGGCCAATCCTGCCTTTTCCAGTTTTTTTAGATGAAAAGAGACAGTTGATAAAGCAAGATTCAATCTTTTTGCCAGCTCCTCCAAGTATTGTGGTTTTTCAATCAATGACTTTACAATCAATAGCCGTGATCTATCAGCTAACGCTTTGAATAATCTCTCAACATTTTCAATCTTCATTAATATTCTCCAATTTATTTCGATTTTTATCGAATCAAATAATTTTTTCATAACCTTATCGTCAAGATTTTATTTTTATGTTTATCGAAATAGATTTTAAATACTAACAATTCTTAATTGATTCATCATTTAAATAATTTGCATATTCGCAAATCATTTGACATCCACAATGCAATTTCACATTTCTCATTTCAAATTTCACAATAAATTTCAAAGGAGGTTTTAGTGGATTTTTTATCACTGGCAATGGATACCGCAAAGTCGCTGGGAGCAGATTATGCTGATATCCGCATTCAAAAATCCTACACCGAAATGATCTATCTGCGCAACTTGAGTTTAAAGAATACATCACTAAACGAGATCTACGGTTACGGAATTCGCGTTTTTAAAGATGGTGCTTGGGGATTTGCCCATAACAATGTATTTACAACTGATGAGGTAAACAAAACTGTAAAAAAAGCGTTCGCAATCGCCAAAGAATCAGGACGTGTTAAGTATGATAATGGATTAGTTTTAGCACATGAAAGAGGTTATATCGATTCTTATAAAACACCTTATTGTGTTGATCCGTTTGGCGTTCCGCTCAGTGAAAAAGTAGAGTTGATGATGGAAGTTAACAAAACAATGCTTAACTATGCAGAAATCAAACTAGCCGTTTTCATGTTGGAATGCCGTAAAGATGAGAAGCTTTTCGCCTCCACTCTTGGCAGCAGACTAGATATTCAAACAGTCTATATAGAACCAACAATAACAGCTACAGCGGTTGCGGAAGGTGACAGCCAAAGTAGAACCTACAGTCATGGTGGACAGGCTAAAGGCTGGGAATGGATACAAGGTTTGAACCTGACAGAGAGAGCGGTACAAGTTGCCGAAGAAGCGATTTTGAAAGTACGTGCAGATTCTCTGGGAGCAGAAGAGCGTAAGACCCTACTGCTAGATCCAAATCATATGGCTCTTACTATGCACGAATCTGTAGGACATCCAACAGAACTGGACAGAGTTCTAGGTTGGGAAGCAGATTTTGCCGGTATCAGTTTTGCAACTCCTGAGAAACTTGGCAATTACCAATACGGATCTAAGATCGTAAATTTTGTAGCAGATAACACACTTGAAGGTGGCATTGCCACAGCCGGATATGATGATGATGGTGTTCCTAACCAGAAGTGGTATATAATTAAAGACGGTATATTGAATGAGTATGGTAATACGCGTGCCACTGCACCTCTTATTGGAAATAAGATGAGTCGCGGTTGTAATAGAGCAACTAACTACTTTGATTTTCCAATCAATCGAATTCCCAATCTCTATCTAGAACCGGGAAAAGAGAAGCTTTCTCCTGCTGAATTGATCGCCGATACTGAAGATGGTGTCTACATCGAAGGACGTGGATCATTCTCAATTGATCAGCATCGTGAGAACTTCCAATTTGGTGGTGATATGTTCTGGGAAATTAAGAATGGGAAGAAGGTGCGACCACTAAAGAAGATCCTCTATAAATCTAACAACCCTGAATTCTGGAACAGTGTGGATGCAATTTGTGATGAGAGGTTCTTCCAAACTTTTGGTGTGACCAACTGCGGCAAAGGGCAACCAGGACAGCGGGGCAGGATGACTCATGGTGGAACTCTAGCACGATTTAGAGATATAAGAGTAGGAGGTTCCCAATGATAACAAGCACCGATATGCAAAAAGCTGCGGAATTTATTCGCAAAAATGTTAGTGCAGATGATTTTACCTTGAGTATCAACGGATCGGAAGATCTGCTTACCCGTTTTGCCCAGAATGGAATTACACAGCACATTACAGGTAATAAATTGAATGTGAACTTAAGTGTTAGTTACGATAGTAAAAATGGAAGCGCTTCTGGGAATAACTTAAGTAAAGATTCACTGAAGTATCTTATTAAAACAGCTTCTGAGATGGCAAAATTAAATCAACCTGATCCTGAATTTGTAAGAAGTGAACCTGCTCACATCCTACCTGAAGTTGATAATTTTGCCCAGAATACAGCTGAGATTACAGTTGAAGAAATCGTTAGTAACATATCTTTGTGTGTGAAAAATGCTGAGAGTAAAAATGCAAAACTCTCCGGAATTTCACAGAAACACATATATGATACATTTTTAGCAACTAAGAGTGGTTTTGAGGGTTTTGATAGATCAACACAATTTTCGCACTCGATGACCATGAAGCGAGAGGGTGTGGAGACAAAAGTATCGAGATCGGTTAAAGATCATGGTCGGTTCAATATGCAAGGAATGATCGAAAAACTCAATTCTCAATTTGATAGTTTGAATAATCCGGTACAAATTAATAAAGGGCATATCCCTGTTATTTTAAGACCGGCTGCTGTTTTAAATTGGCTTCATTATCTTATCTGGACTTTTGATAGACGTACTGCTGATGAGGGGCATACTCCTTTTACAGATCAGATCGGAAAACAATTCTTTGGTAAAGACTTTACCTTCCGCTCACGTCTTGATGATCCTGATCTGGCAGCCAGCAAATTCTTAGGTGGCGGAGTACCTGCTGAAAATGTCGACTGGATCGTGAATGGCGTACTTAAGAATATGAGTGCAACCAGATATTATGCCAAGCAGAAAAATCTGAAAGCATTAAGACCATATAATATTATCGTGGATGGTGGAGATACAGCCGAAGAGGAGATGATGAAAATGGTAGATCGCGGGGTGATCATTAACAATTTCTGGTATATCCGCCCTACAGATCGTAAGACAGGTGAGTGGACTGGACTCTCCCGAGATGGAGTTCTCTATTTTGAAGATGGAAAAATTCAAAAGTCGGTAACGAATTTCCGTTGGAACGAGATTCTGCACGATGCAACCAAACGCATCTTAGCAATGGGACCAAGTGTACAGCAGGAGTATTACGCTAAAGTACCAACCCTACTTATTGATGATTTCAATTTTGTGGATGTAACAACGTTTTAGATTAAATACAAAAAATAAGAGGGGTGATTTTGAATCACCCCTTTTATTTATCCAATATTCACTTTAATGAATATAGATGTTTAGTTTTCGTTGGAATTGATAAGCCCGAAGTGCAGATCTCTTCGATTATAAATTGTAGTTATCCGAGACTTTCAGCACCAATCCATAAACTGCATAGATCATACCAAGCTTACT